>NZ_AKJB01000004.1:0-33062 GCF_000282555.1 Pseudomonas sp. GM102
ACCAGACCGGCGGCGACCACCGAGCCGATGCCGAAGAACGCACCATGGCACAGCGCCGTGATCACCCGCGCGGCCATCAAAGTGGCGTAGTTCGGCGCCAGGGCGCAGAGGATATTGCCGAGAATGAACATCAGCGTCATGCCCAGCAATGTGGCTTTGCGCGGCATGTTGGCGGTGCCGACCGCGAGGATCGGCGCACCGAACACCACGCCCAGAGCGTAACCGGTGATGAGCAGCCCCGCGTTAGGAATGCTCACGGCGAGGTCGCGGGCGACATCGGGCAGCAAGCCCATGATGACGAATTCGGTGGTGCCGATGCCGAAGGCGGCAACGGCCAGTGCAAGCAAGGCGAGTGGCATGCGCAAGGTCTCTGTCGGTAGTCTTGACGCTTTGATCAGGCATGCGCAGGCCGACGACCGTTCTCGGTGAGAGCGGGCAGAGGCAGGAATTATTGGAATTAGTGTGTGCGCAACTGAGTGCGGCGTGGTCGCTTGCAGTATAAACAGCTGCGGACATATGGCGAATCAATTCTCTGCCCCGCCCATGTAGGGGTGGGTGGAGGGGAAAATAAGGAGTGTGCCGTGCTTGCGACGGTTCTGGTGTTGGTGGCGGCGCTGTTGCACGCGGCGTGGAATACCCTGATCAAATTCAGCGCGGAGCGGCTGTTGGTGGTGGCCTGCATGGACAGCGTTGCGCTGCTGTTTGTCGCCCTGATGCTGCCCTTCGTGGCGCTGCCGCCACTGGAGATGTGGCCGTGGATTCTCGCGTCAGCGGCATTTGAGTTGCTCTATCGCTACCTGTTGATCCAGGCCTATCGGGTCGGCGATCTCGGGCTGGTCTATCCGTTGATGCGTGGACTGTCGCCGCTGGTGGTGCTGGCACTGACGCTGATCTTCGCCGGGGAAGTGCTGACGGCTCAGCAGATCTTCGGGATTTTGCTGATCCCGTTCGGCATGTTGTGCCTGCTCTGGCAGGGCGGTGGCGGGGTACGTCTGCCGTGGTCAATGCTGCCGGTGGTGGCACTGATCGGATTGTGCATCGGTTGTTACACCTTCATCGATGGCCAGGCCTTGCGACGCTGGTCCCATCCGCTGGACTACCTGGTATGGGTCACATTGCTCAGTGCCTGGCCATTCCCGTTGCTGGCGCTGGTGCGCAAACGCCCGGCGTTCATGCTGTTCTGGCGCGAACAGTGGCGGTTGGGATTGGCGGTCGGGTTTTGCGTGCTGTTCAGCTACGCTCTGGTGCTGTGGGCCATGCAGCTCGGTTCGATTGCCGAGGCGGCGGCGCTGCGCGAGATCAGCGTGATTCTGGTCGTGCTGTTCGGTATGCGCTACCTCAAAGAGCCTTTCGGCAGGCCCCGGCTCTTGGCCTGTGGGCTGGTGCTGATCGGCATGTTGGTGATGAAGTTGTAGTCGCCGCTGATGGAATTCGATTTTCTATAACTTGAAGAAGGGACTGCGTTATGACGGTTGCTCTGTGGTGCATTTTGATTGCGCTCTTTTTGCCTTACTTGTGCATAGGCATCGCCAAGATCAGTGGCGGGTACGGGCTTAGACACAATCATGACCCTCGGAGGTTTCTCGATTCCCTGGAAGGCTTGGGCAGGCGG
The DNA here is from genome assembly GCF_000282555.1 of Pseudomonas sp. GM102. Taxonomy (NCBI): domain Bacteria; kingdom Pseudomonadati; phylum Pseudomonadota; class Gammaproteobacteria; order Pseudomonadales; family Pseudomonadaceae; genus Pseudomonas; species Pseudomonas sp. GM102. The sequence continues at coordinate 1,613 of NZ_AKJB01000004.1, forward strand.
GCGCATGCGGCGCAACTGAACAGTTTTGAAGTGACCCCGGCGTTTGCGGCGGCGGTGATCGTGGCTCACTTGGCCGGCAATGCCGAGCTGGTGACGATTAATGTGCTGTCGGTGCTGTTCATCACCAGTCGGCTGCTCTTCATCATCTGCTACTTGGCGGACTGGGCGATATTGCGGTCGCTGGTATGGTTTGTGGGGATGGGGTTGATCGTCAGTTTCTTTGTGGTGTCGGTTTAAAGGCAAGATCAAAAGATCGCAGCCTTCGGCAGCTCCTACATTGGCCGCGTGCGCCGCAATATCGCGGATGAACATCGATCCCTGTAGGAGCTGGCGCAGCCTGCGATCTTTTGTTTTTAAAGTTTGTCAGCTACCTGCGGCACTTGCGGCAACGCCGCCCCCTTAGGCCAAAGCATCCAGATTTGCCCCTGTTGTTTCATGTCGCCGGCCAATTGCCCGGCCGCCTCGCCCGTGCCCCAGAACAGGTCCGCGCGGACCTCACCGGCGATCGCGCCGCCAGTGTCTTGCGCGGCCACCGGGCGTACCAGTGCGCTGCCGTCCGGTCGTGTGGTCGATAACCACAACAAGCTGCCGAGTGGAATCACCTTGCGGTCCACCGCCGCGCTATAACCTGCGGTCAGCGGGACATTCAGCGAGCCGCGCGGTCCTTCGTTGCTGTCGGGGTTGCGGGTGAAGAACACGTAGCTGGGGTTGCTGCCAAGCAGTTCGGGAATACGCGCAGGATTCGCCTTGGCCCAGGTGCTGATAGCGCCCATGGTCACGTCTTCTTTCTTCAGCTCACCCTGGTCCATCAGCCAGCGGCCGATGGGTCGATACGGGTGGCCGTTCTGATCGGCGTAACCGACGCGCAACTGACGACCGTCATCAAGCTGGATGCGACCCGAACCCTGGATTTGCAGGAACTGCAGGTTCATCGGGTCGGTCAGCCAGGCAATCACCGGCGCCTTCACGCCTTTGGTTTCAATGGTTGCCGCGTCGTCGTACGGCTTGAGCACGCGACCTTCGAGCCTTCCCCGCAGGCGCTTGCCTTTGAGTTCCGGATAGATACTGTCCAGCGAGACGATGATCATGTCCTCGGGCACACCGTACACCGGGATGTTGGCTTCCTCGGTCTGGGTCAGGCTGCCGGGGTACACCGGTTCGTAGTAACCGGTAATCAGGCCGTTGGGGTTGTCATTGGCGGCACGCAGGCCATAGACGTCCAGATTCTGTTTGAGGAAGCCGCGGATGTCCTTGGCGGTTGGCTGCACATTGGCGGAAGCCGCACAGGTGCCGCCCCAGACCGGGTCGGCCTTGAGTCGGGTGCAGGCGCTGCGCCACGAGCCGAAGCCGGCGACGAGGTCGTTGTCGGACACCGCCGGAAGCGCTTCCCAGGTGGCGCTGGAGTAGGTCGCCAGTGCGTGGGTTTTCGGTTTGCTGCTGTCGCCGCCGGTGCAACCCGCCAGCACGGCCACCATCGGAAGGGTCCAGGCCAGATTGTGACGCCATGCCTTGAAACGGCTGTTCATGGAGTAATTCCTTTGTCGGTTGCCTGAGTGCTCCATGCGCTCAAACAACCCGTATTGATAATAGGGCTATTGGTCTTTGCCGGTGACGCGAGGATACTGGCCGCCGTTTCCAGTGACCTGAAGCCACCATGACTCTTAAAAGACTTTCTGTTGTATTGCTGGCCTGCCTGACCTTGTCTGCCTGCGGTGGTGTCGACCCGAACTCGCCGCTGGGTCAGCGCAAGGCGATCTTCAAGCAGATGCTCAAGACCGGCGAAGATCTGGGCGGCATGTTGCGTGGGCGTATTCCGTTCGATGGCCCGAAATTCGCCGACGGCGCCGTGAAACTTGATGCCTTGTCCCGTGAGCCGTGGAAACATTTCCCGCAGGTGCGCGAAGAAGATCACACCAGCGCCAAGGATGATGTCTGGCAGAAGCAGGCACGCTTCCAGGAAATGGCCCGCACCCTTGAAGACGCCACCGGTGAACTGGTGATTGCCAGCAAGGTTCAGCCCTACAAGGTCAGCAATCTGGGGCCGGCGGTACAGAAAGTCGAAGATGCCTGCAGTGCGTGCCATAAAGAGTTTCGGGATCATTGATTTGCAGCGCTTTCCCGTGGCGAGGGGGCTTGCCCCCGTTCGACTGCGCAGCAGTCGCAATCCAGCCAATGCAATCCGATAGATTGATTGCGGTTGCCATTTTGGGGCTGCTTCGCAACCCAACCGGGGCGAGCCCCCTCGCCACAAAAGCCCCTTGTTCAAGCCGGACTACTTATCCAGCTCATCCAGCGCTTCCTGCAACTCCTTGCGCGATTGAGCCAGTTTGTCTTTGCGCTTGTTGATCTTCTCGGCGTCGCCTTTTTTCATCGCCTTCTCGAGGTCGGCCTGACGCGTGCTGACTTCGTGCTTGGCGTCGAGCACCTTGTTTTCCCGTTCCTTCTTCAAGGAGGCGTCGGTGCAATGGGCAGTCACTTCGTTCAGGGCGGTTTCCAGGCCCGCCTGTTGATCGGCGTTGCCGCGGGACTTGGCCAGTTCAATCTGGTTGATGATGCCCTGTTTTTTAGCTGCACAGCCGGTCAGGCCCGGGGCGTCTTCGTCAGCCATCAATGGAGCGGCCATCACGCTGCACAGGGTCAACACGGCGAGCGGTGAAAGAAGTTTCATAAAAGCTCCAGGTGAAAAATTCGATATAGCGATGGGCTGTTTGAGCGCATCGGCACCTTTGGGTTCCCGGTTCTCAGGCAGGGCTGGCGTCTAGAAACCGTCAATCCCGGCAACACGTAATGTCTCACTCAAGGCCAGGACCTGCGGGTCGCGGAAAAATGCGCTCAATTGCGCTGCGCGCCGTGGGCCGATGCCGGCTTCGGCCTGCCATTGTTCGGTGTTTCGTTGCGCCAGCGCCTGCCATGAATCGGCGAGACGTGCCTGGCCGGTTGGCGGCAAGCCCAGGGCTTTGAGCCAGCGAGCGAATGGGCGTTGCCGGGCGCTGTTGAAACTGTTCAAAAGACGAGCACTGCTGCGCTCACCGAAGCCGTCAATGTTAGCAAGCTCTTGCCCATCAAGGGTCATCCAATCGAGCAGACTGTCGAGGCGTTCGGCCTTGAGCAGTTTCTCCCAGGTGCCTGGCCCGACATGAGGCAATGCCAGCCCCTGTTTACCACTGAGCCAGGCCAGGCGTGCGAGAAATTGGCTTTCGCATCCTGGTGTAGGTTGCCAGCAGCTTAAAGAATGAAAGTCTGTTGTCAGCGGTACATTCAATTCCGGGCGTTCGGTGCTGCGCAATACGACACCATCGAGCCTGGGGATAGTCAGCCCCGCCAGGCTGATGGCGACCTGATCGCCGGGCCGGATGTCCAGCGCTTCCCAGCGTTGCAGGGAGCTGGCGCTCACGTGCTTGATCTGTCGGTCATCAAGCAACACCGGTACCAGATCCAGCACCGGTGTGATCCGGCCGGTTCGTCCAATCTTGAAGTGAACCTTGCGCACTTCGGCCAGCGCCTGGGCAAAAGGGTATTTCCAGGCGACGCTCCAGTAAGGCGCTTTCGCCTGCCAGCGCTCGGCCGGTGGGCGCTGGCCCTGGCGCAACACGACCCCATCGCTGGCAAAGGGCAGGGGGGAGCGATACCAGTGATCGCGCCAGCGTTTGGCATCGGCAAATGCCTTGATCGGCTGACTGTAGGTCGCCGTGCTCGGGAACCCCAATTCATCCAGAGCCGCTACCCGGGCCGGCAGGTTTTTCGGGCCCTGTGGCCAATCCCAGACAAACAACCCGATACCGGCGGCTTGCTCGGTGCTAAGCGCCTTGCGCGCCATCAACCCGGCCACCGTGGCCCGGGCATTGAGGCTGCCGGCCTGGGCTTGCACGTGTTCGGTCAGGCGCCAATAGAGTTCGCCTTGCACCAGCAAGTCCAGCGACTGCGAAAGTTTTTGCGGGATGGCGGCGATCTGGCGTGCCGCGGCTGTCCAGTCCTGGCCGCTTGCCCCGTCGCCTCGACTGATCGCCCGGTGCAACCAGCCGTTGCGATAAATCAACGTCACCGCCACACCGTCTACCTTGGGCTGAATCCACACCTCGCCCCGATCGTTCAGCCAGGCTTCGACGGCGCGCCCATCGCGCAGTTTTTCCAGGCCGGTATGGGCGATGGGGTGAGTAACCGTGCCGCCGGCCGTACGCAATGGCTCAGTGGAGGGGCCTGAATCAAAACACTCGCGCCATTCGGTCAGCCGCGCGCGGGACTGATCGTAGAGTTCATCGGCGATCAGCGACTGGCCTTCACGGTGGTAGCTGTCGTCCCAGCGATCGATTTGCAGTTGCAGGGTAGTGATTTCTTCCTGCGCGCGGTCGGAAGGCCAATCGGGGCATTCGGCGGCATTGGCGGTCTGGCTGGCGAGGGTCAGCAGGAAAGCGAAAAGCAGGTGCAGGTTGGGCAGCATCGAGAGCGTCCTTGCTCAGTGGGATGCTTGAAGGCTAGATCAGTACTGGTAGGCGCGAAGGGTGGTTTTTTTTGCTGAGTGTTTCTGGCATGAGACAGAGGTTGCTGGGCTGGCCTCTTCGCGAGCAAGCCCGCTCCCACATGGGATCTTTTGTGTACACAGATGCTGTGAGTGACCGAGATCAAGTGTGGGAGCGGGCTTGCTCGCGAAGGCGGCGACATGGTCTCAAGCAGCAGAACAATAAAAAGCCCCGCACGGCGAACCGTGCGGGGCTTTGGGTACCGCAGGAAAAGTCTTACAGGCCCGCAGCGACACGCAGGTCGTCGGCGCGGTCAGTTTTTTCCCAGGTGAAAGTGGTGAACGTATCGTCGCCCACAGTCTTGGTGCTCGGGGTGCGACCGAAGTGGCCGTACGCAGCGGTTTCCTGGTACATCGGGTGCAGCAGGTCAAGCATGGTGGTGATTGCGTATGGACGCAGGTCGAACACTTCGCGAACCAGTTTGACGATCTTGTCGTCGCTGATTTTGCCGGTGCCGAAGGTGTTCAACGAAATCGACGTAGGCTGGGCAACACCGATCGCGTAGGAAACCTGAATTTCGCAACGCTCGGCCAGGCCGGCGGCAACGATGTTCTTGGCCACGTAACGACCGGCATAGGCCGCCGAACGGTCAACCTTCGATGGATCCTTGCCGGAGAACGCGCCACCGCCGTGACGAGCCATGCCGCCATAGCTGTCGACGATGATCTTGCGGCCGGTCAGGCCGCAGTCGCCAACCGGGCCACCGATGATGAACTGGCCGGTCGGGTTGATGTGGAACTGGGTGTCTTTGGACAGCAGTTCGGCAGGCAGTACGTGCTTGACGATCAGCTCCATCACGCCTTCGCGCAGGTCTTTGTAGGACACGTCAGGGTTGTGCTGGGTCGACAATACAACCGCGTCGATACCGACAACCTTGCCGCCTTCGTAACGGCAAGTCACTTGCGACTTGGCGTCCGGGCGCAGCCAAGGCAGCAGGCCGGATTTACGGGCTTCAGCCTGACGTTGAACCAGCTGGTGCGAGAAGGTGATCGGTGCTGGCATCAGCACGTCGGTTTCGTTGCTGGCGTAGCCGAACATCAGGCCCTGGTCGCCGGCGCCCTGGTCTTCAGGCTTGGCACGATCAACGCCTTGGTTGATGTCGGGGGACTGCTTGCCGATGATGTTCATCACGCCGCAGGTCGCGCCGTCGAAACCGACATTGGAGCTGTTGTAGCCGATGTCGAGAATCACGTTACGGACGATGTCTTCCAGGTCGACCCAGGCCGACGTGGTGACTTCACCTGCGATGATTGCCACGCCGGTTTTCACCAGAGTCTCGCACGCTACGCGGGCGAACTTGTCTTCAGCAATGATGGCGTCCAGCACCGCATCGGAAATCTGGTCGGCGATTTTGTCCGGATGCCCTTCAGACACGGACTCGGAGGTGAAGAGGGAGTATTCGCTCATCTCGATTTTTTCCTGAATTTACCGATGGTGAGTGTCGCCAGTCGGTCGCTGAAAATGGCGGACCTGAATCTGGAAACCATTACGTAAGCCTACATAGAGGCTTTCCCCGGGAACGAGTCCCGCAGCGGTGGCCCAACGGGCCAGATCGTCCTGTTCAAACCCCAACCAGAGATCACCGCAGGCCTCCCTGGCCCAACTCTGGTTGTGGCTACATAACTCTGTCACGAGCAGGCTACCGCCCGGTTGCAGCAAGTCGGCCATGCGCTTGAGTGCGTCGGCCGGCGCGGCGAAATGGTGCAGTACCATGTTCAGTACAACGCAATCAGCCTTGTGGCTGACACCGTTCAATGCATCGGCCAATTGCAGGCTGACGTTAGCCAGCATTTCACGTTCGCAGAGCTGGCGGGCCAGATCGAGCATCGCCGGGCTGTTGTCCAGCGCCGCGACTTGAGCGAAACGACGTGCCAGTTCCGGCAGAAAGCCGCCATCGCCAGGGCCCACTTCGATGGCTGTGGCTTCGGGGCCGAAACTCAGTTTGTCGAGCAGTGCCACCACGCTTTCGCGGTACTGCGGCAGGCCGGCAATCAGGTCTTGCTGGGCACGAAACTTCTCCGCGACCCGTGAGAAAAAGTCCTGGCTGGCCGCCGCTCGCTGCCCATGGACCTGACCGATCCGCGACTGAACGTCAGTCGGCAGGGTCAGGTTGTCCACTTCTTCCAGCAGCGCGGCATGCAGCTTGCCGCCCAGCAGATCTGTGTGGGGCAGGGCGCGACGGTAGAAAATCGCATTGCCTTCACGACGGGTCGCCACCAGATCGGCCTGGGCCAAAACCTTGAGGTGATGACTCATGCCGGACTGGCCGATGCCGAAGATCTGCGCCAGTTCCAGTACGCCGAACGAATCGTTGGCCAGTGCGCGCAATACATTCAGCCGCAGAGGATCGCCGCCGGCCTTGCACAGGGCCGCCAGCTCATCGCAATCGTCATGTCGAATGGAAGGCGCGCGTAAATTCATAAGGCCAGCAGTCTAGTGACGGTCATAAATCACCGCAAGAGCAATATCAAAAAGTTTTGATATTGCTCGATGGATGGCATTTCTCAGCGTTAGGTTTAGTCAGCAAACGAACAGCGGAAAGGTTTCACCCGTCGAATACGCTGTTATCCATTGGAAAAACGCCTTCAGATGACTATCTGTCATTGCCCCGAGGCGGGTCGGTGAGGGAAAATGCTCGCCTTTTTTCCGTTTCGTTTTATTCACTCTCGATTCAATATCCGCAGGAGAACAGCGATGCCCAGCCGTCGTGAGCGTGCCAACGCCATTCGTGCCCTCAGCATGGATGCCGTGCAAAAAGCCAACAGCGGCCATCCCGGTGCCCCTATGGGTATGGCGGATATCGCCGAAGTACTTTGGCGTGACTACCTGAAGCACAACCCGAGCAATCCATCGTTCGCTGACCGTGACCGCTTCGTGCTGTCCAACGGTCACGGTTCGATGCTGATCTACTCGCTGCTGCACCTGACCGGCTATGACCTGTCGATCGATGACCTGAAAAACTTCCGCCAGCTGCACAGCCGCACCCCGGGTCACCCGGAGTTCGGTTACACCCCGGGCGTTGAAACCACCACCGGTCCACTGGGTCAAGGCCTGGCCAATGCCGTGGGTTTCGCCCTGGCAGAAAAAGTCCTGGCGGCGCAGTTCAACCGTCCCGGGCATAACGTTGTCGATCACCACACCTACGTGTTCCTGGGTGATGGCTGCATGATGGAAGGCATTTCCCACGAAGTCAGCTCCCTGGCCGGGACCTTGGGCCTGGGCAAACTGATCGCCTTCTACGATGACAACGGCATCTCCATCGACGGCGAAGTCGAAGGCTGGTTCACCGACGACACGCCGAAGCGTTTCGAGGCCTACAACTGGCAGGTGATCCGCAACGTCGACGGTCATGACCCGGAAGAAATCAAGATCGCCATCGACACGGCGCGCAAAAGCGAGCAGCCGACGCTGATCTGCTGCAAGACCACCATCGGTTTCGGTTCGCCGAACAAGCAAGGCAAGGAAGATTGCCACGGCGCCCCATTGGGTGACGCGGAAATCGCGCTGACCCGTGAAGCACTGAAGTGGAACCACGGCCCGTTCGAAATCCCGGCCAACATCTATGCCGAGTGGGATGCCAAGGAAGCCGGTCGCGCTGCCGAAGCCGAGTGGGATCAGCGTTTCGCTGCTTACTCCGCGGCCTTCCCGGAGCTGGCCAACGAGCTGGTTCGTCGTCTGAGCGGCGACCTGCCGGAAGACTTCGCGGAAAAAGCGGCTGCTTACATCGCTGAAGTCGCGGCCAAGGGCGAAACCATCGCCAGCCGTAAAGCCAGCCAGAACGCCCTGAACGCGTTCGGCCCGCTGCTGCCGGAACTGCTCGGCGGTTCGGCTGACCTGGCCGGTTCCAACCTGACCCTGTGGAAAGGTTGCAAAGGCGTCACCGCCGAAGACGCCAGCGGCAACTACATGTACTACGGCGTTCGCGAGTTCGGCATGAGCGCGATCATGAACGGCGTGGCCCTGCACGGCGGCCTGGTGCCTTACGGCGCGACCTTCCTGATGTTCATGGAATACGCCCGCAACGCAGTGCGCATGTCGGCGCTGATGAAGAAACGCATCATCTATGTGTTCACCCACGACTCCATCGGTCTGGGCGAAGACGGCCCGACTCACCAGCCGATCGAGCAACTGGCCAGCCTGCGCTGCACGCCGAACCTCGACACCTGGCGTCCAGCCGATGCCGTTGAATCGGCAGTGGCCTGGAAATGCGCTCTGGAGCGTGACGATGGCCCGTCGGCACTGATCTTCTCCCGTCAGAACCTGCAGCACCAAACTCGTGACGCGGTGCAGATTGAGTGCATCAATCGCGGCGGTTACGTGTTGAAGGACTGCGCAGGCGAGCCTGAGCTGATCCTGATCGCCACCGGTTCGGAAGTCGGCCTGGCCGTTCAAGCCTTCGACAAACTGACCGAGCAAGGCCGCAAGGTGCGTGTTGTTTCGATGCCGTGCACCAGCGTCTTCGAAGCCCAGGACGCTGGCTACAAGCAAGCGGTCCTGCCATTGCAGGTCAGCGCCCGTATCGCCATCGAAGCTGCTCACGCGGACTACTGGTACAAGTACGTGGGCCTGGAAGGCCGCGTGATCGGCATGACCACCTACGGCGAGTCGGCGCCTGCGCCTGCCTTGTTCGAAGAGTTCGGCTTCACCCTGGAAAACATCCTGGGTCAGGCTGAAGAGCTGCTGGAAGACTAAGTCCGACAGTTGCGTTGTCTGTGCTGACGTCTTCGCGGGCAAGCCTCGCTCCTACAGGGATTTACACCGCCCATGTAGGAGCGAGGCTTGCCCGCGAAGGCAATTGAACATTCAACGCAACACTGACGGATTCACCACGGTAATCGAGAACCCCATGCCTCAACCGCGTCCTTACAAAGTTGCACTCAACGGCTACGGCCGGATTGGTCGTTGCGTCTTGCGTGCGTTGTTTGAGCGAGGCTCGACGGCCGGGTTTGAAATTGTCGCGATCAACGATCTGGCCGACATGGCCAGCATCGAATACCTGACACGCTTTGACTCCACTCACGGGCGGTTTCCCGGTGAGGTGAGGGTCGAGGGCGATTGTCTGCATATTAAAGGCGACTGCGTGAAGGTCCTGCGCAGTGCCACCCCCGAAGGCATCGATTGGGCGTCACTGGGCGTCGATCTGGTGCTGGAGTGCTCCGGCGCTTATCACACGCGTGCCGATGGCCAGCGATTCCTCGACGCCGGCGCGCCACGGGTGCTGTTTTCCCAGCCGATGGCCAGCGAGGCGGATGTCGACGCCACCATCGTCTACGGTGTGAACCAGGATTGCCTGACCGGCGACGAGCTGCTGGTGTCCAACGCCTCCTGCACCACCAACTGCGGCGTGCCGCTATTGCGCCTGCTGGATCAGGCCATTGGTCTGGAATACGTGTCGATCACCACCATCCACTCGGCGATGAACGATCAGCCGGTCATTGACGCCTATCACCACGAAGACCTGCGCCGCACCCGTTCGGCGTTCCAGTCGGTGATTCCGGTGTCCACTGGTCTGGCGCGAGGCATTGAACGCCTGCTGCCGGAACTTGCCGGGCGAATTCAGGCCAAAGCCGTGCGGGTGCCGACGGTTAACGTGTCCTGCCTCGACATTACGATGCAGACCGTAAGCGATACCGACGCCACCGAGGTCAACCGGATTCTGCGCGAAGCCGCCACCCATGGCCCGCTCAAGGGCCTTCTGGCCTACACCGAGTTGCCTCACGCCAGTTGTGATTTTAATCATGACCCACATTCGGCCATCGTCGATGCCAGTCAGACACGCGTTTCCGGCCCTCGGCTGGTGAACATCCTGGCCTGGTTCGACAACGAATGGGGTTTTGCCAATCGAATGCTGGACGTTGCAGAACACTATTTGCAAACAGCTGCACCACAACCAAAACCTGCTCTCTAAAACAGCTATCCAGGAAATGCGACCCATGACCGTGTTGAAGATGACCGACCTCGATCTGCAAGGTAAGCGCGTACTGATCCGCGAAGACCTCAACGTCCCAGTCAAGGACGGTGTTGTCACCAGCGATGCGCGAATCCTGGCTTCGCTGCCGACCATCAAGCTGGCCCTGGAAAAAGGCGCGGCCGTGATGGTCTGCTCGCACCTTGGCCGTCCGACCGAAGGCGAGTTCTCGGCCGAGAACAGCCTCAAGCCAGTCGCTGACTACCTGAGCAAAGCCTTGGGCCGCGAAGTGCCGCTGGTGTCCGATTACCTGGGTGGCGTCGACGTGAAAGCCGGCGACATCGTGCTGTTCGAAAACGTGCGCTTCAACAAGGGCGAGAAAAAGAACGCTGACGAACTGGCCAAGCAATACGCAGCCCTGTGCGACGTGTTTGTGATGGACGCTTTCGGCACCGCTCACCGCGCCGAGGGATCGACCCACGGCGTGGCCAAGTTCGCCAAAGTCGCTGCTGCTGGCCCGTTGCTGGCCGCCGAACTGGACGCACTGGGCAAGGCCTTGGGCGCCCCGGCTCAGCCAATGGCCGCTATCGTTGCCGGCTCCAAGGTGTCGACCAAACTCGACGTGCTCAACAGCCTGAGCCAGATCTGCAACCAGCTGATCGTCGGCGGCGGCATCGCCAACACCTTCCTGGCTGCTGCTGGTCACCCGGTCGGCAAATCCTTGTACGAGCCGGACCTGTTGGACACCGCCCGTGAAATCGCTGCCAAAGTCAGCGTGCCACTGCCGGTGGACGTGGTGGTTGCCAAGGAATTCGCTGAAAGCGCTACCGCGACCGTCAAGCTGATTGCCGACGTGGCCGCAGACGACATGATCCTGGACATCGGCCCACAGACCGCGGCGAATTTCGCCGAGCTGTTGAAGTCGTCCAAGACCATCCTGTGGAACGGCCCGGTGGGCGTGTTCGAGTTCGACCAGTTCGGTAACGGCACCAAAGTGCTGGCCCAAGCCATCGCCGAAAGCTCGGCGTTCTCCATCGCTGGCGGCGGCGACACCTTGGCGGCCATCGATAAATATGGCGTTGCCGAGCAGATCTCCTACATTTCTACCGGCGGCGGCGCGTTCCTCGAATTCGTCGAAGGCAAAGTGCTGCCGGCCGTTGAAGTCCTGGAAAGCCGGGCCAAGGCCTGAGGCCGCCCATTTGACCAGGCAAAGGAGTGTTCACATGGTCAGGACCTTAATGCTGTTGATCGCCGCGGGTATGCTGGCGGCTTGCGGGAGTAACCCGAAAGCCACGCCGGAGCCCGCGCCGCAAACACACGAAAAAGGCTGCTACCAAGCCGACTGGCAAGCGGAAACCAACCCGGTGATCAACAAGCGCTCCGGGCCCGATGGCCTGGACAAATACGAGACACAGACCCCGGCCAAGGAACATGGTTGTCCTTGAGGGGTCTGACTCTTTACTCAAGGCTGGCGGCGTGTGCCGTCAGTCGAGGAACACGGATGAAAGGCTTTATCGCCGTTGCAGCATTGGCATTGCTGGCAGGTTGCGCCAATTTGAACCTGTTCAACGCTGCCGAGCCAGCGGGCAGTTGGACCACCTGGACTTGCGATAGCCAGGCCAAAGTGCTCTGGCGCTACACTGACATCAACCGCAAGCAAGTCGACGTTCGCCTGGGCGGTGCCGATCAGGTCTACCGCTTGAAGCTTGAACCGGGCGCCGAAGGTTCGCTGTACAGCAACGACATGCTGGCGTTTCACGTAAAAGGTGAGGAAGGCCTGGTTTACTGGGTCGCCACCAACGATTTGATCGGCCGCGGTTGTAAAGCCGAGTAATTGAAAGCTTGCGCAAAACCTGTAGGAGCGAAGCTTGCTCGCGAAAGCGGTTTAACTGACAACACCTGTGTTGAATATGATGACCCCTTCGCGAGCAAGCTTCGCTCCTACAGGAAATCGACGGCTTGTAGAGATTTAGGCAACACCGAATTCGCAGCCCGGGCCAACCCCCGATCTGCAATAACTTGAATAGCCGCCGCCGCTACGGCAGGCTGGCACGATTAACGACCCTCAACCGGGAGAGACACACACAATGGCACTTATCAGCATGCGCCAGATGCTGGACCACGCAGCCGAGTTCGGCTACGGCGTTCCAGCCTTCAACGTCAACAACCTTGAGCAGATGCGCGCCATCATGGAAGCCGCTGACAAGACTGACTCCCCGGTGATCGTCCAGGCTTCGGCCGGTGCTCGCAAATACGCAGGCGCCCCGTTCCTGCGTCACCTGATCCTGGCGGCAATCGAAGAATTCCCGCACATCCCGGTGTGCATGCACCAGGACCACGGCACCAGCCCTGACGTCTGCCAGCGCTCCATCCAACTGGGCTTCAGCTCGGTGATGATGGACGGCTCCCTAGGCGAAGACGGCAAGACCCCGACCGACTACGACTATAACGTCCGTGTCACCCAACAAACCGTAGCCATGGCTCACGCCTGCGGCGTTTCGGTAGAAGGCGAGCTGGGCTGCCTGGGTTCGCTGGAAACCGGCATGGCCGGTGAAGAAGACGGCATCGGCGCCGAAGGCGTTCTGGATCACAGCCAAATGCTGACCGACCCGGAAGAAGCTGCTGACTTCGTCAAACGCACCCAAGTCGATGCCCTGGCCATCGCCATCGGCACCAGCCACGGCGCCTACAAATTCACCAAGCCACCTACCGGCGACGTGCTGGCCATCGACCGCATCAAGGAAATCCACAAACGCATCCCGAACACCCACCTGGTAATGCACGGTTCGTCTTCGGTTCCGCAAGAGTGGCTGGCGATCATCAACCAGTACGGCGGCGACATCAAAGAAACCTACGGCGTACCGGTTGAAGAAATCGTCGAAGGCATCAAGCACGGCGTGCGCAAGGTTAACATCGACACCGACCTGCGCCTGGCCTCCACCGGTGCGATGCGTCGCCTGATGGCCACCAACCCTAGCGAATTCGATCCGCGTAAGTTCTTCGGCGCGACCGTGACTGCTATGCGTGATGTGTGTATCGCACGTTATGAGCAGTTTGGTACGGCGGGCAATGCTTCGAAGATCAAGCCGATCTCGTTGGAAGCGATGTATCAGCGGTATTTGAAGGGTGAGTTGAACGCTAAGGTTAATTAAGCCTCTGCGTTAAACAGCGTTTATAAGAAACCCGCCGTGAGGCGGGTTTTTTGTGGGCGGAGATTTAACGGTGATATTTATCTTGTTTCAGTAGTTCGATTTAAAATCCTGGCAGGCGGGAACTCAGGTGTATGCACTATGGGTTATTTCGAATTGGTATAAAAAACTATCAGAAATAACAGTTGGTAGGGCTGCCACCAAAATCTATTCTTTGGTTTCCGATAATTTGAAAGGTGGTGGTGAGTACATGAACACAATCAATAAAGAGAAGGTTCAAGATACAGGTATTGTAAAGGCCTTTGTAACTGATGGTAGCGGTGTGTCGCACAAACTTAATGCATCGCCATGGCGGCAAGTATATGAGGGTTATTTTTATTTTCATGCCATGGAAGATATAGGTGGAAGGGATTATCACATAATGCTACGGTTTTTAAGGACTTTAGAAGCAAAAGTATACGAACTTCCACATCCTGATATCTTAGCGATTACCGATTTTCCAGTCAGCGGGTATCAGACAATAACTGAAGGTAAAGTGACGTTGGAAAAGAGCGGAGAATATCCTGAAGGCTTTTTTGAGTATTCCGCCCCTAAAGAAAAGGTTTCAGCTAAGGGGACTTTTGTTTTTAAAGGTGATAAGAAATAGCTCAATCTCAGTAGTGCTTGGAGGTGTTGGGTAAAGACCGAAAAATGCTGTTTTTTACAGAGAGGAAGGGGCGGATCAATTAAATAATCTCCTGTGTCTTTTTTGTTATTGTTGCCAATAGTTAATGGCTGTCAAATTAGACGGGCAGGCTACTATTCCAATTGCACCAGCGCCGGGAAGTATCAAAAGCTCTAAAGGACCTGTACCGTTCACGCTTCCGAAAGAATCAGAATAAGCAAGTAATATAAAACCCGCAGAGATGCGGGTTTTATATTTCTTGAAAATTGATTACTGAGCCTTGGGAGAATCAAACCCACGCTGTTCAATTACCCCAAACACATCGGCAATGTCCTAGACCATGATCCGGGCGACTTTGGTGACTGCAACCGGAGTGTAGGACGCCTGCGCGGTCTTGTGGCGAGGGGGCTTGCCCCCGTTCGGCGGCGCAGCCGTCGTAAAACCGGGCACTGCGGTGGGTCTGAGGATATCGGGTAGAGGGTTTGGGGCTGCTTCGCAGCCCAACGGGGGCAAGCCCCCTCGCCACAGTCGGAGCAGTCCTGCGAGTTTTGCGGATGCCAGGTTCGTTCTTAGCCTGTGAGAAAAGGGGACAGATTTATTTAATCGTCCCTTATTCAGTGAGTTGAACGCTAAGGTTAACTGAGCCTGAGCGTTAAGTTGCGTTGATAAAAACCCGCCGAGAGGCGGGTTTTTTATTGGAAGCAAGTTTGCTCGCCTTGGTCCAACCGAGCCGCGATTACTCCTTCAGCTCGACGTGGTCCAGCGCCTGGTTCACCGCCAGCTCGCCGAGCATGACCACTTGGGCGATGCCCAGCAGGGTCTTGCGATGGGAGGTTTCCAGCAGCGCCGCGAAATTGTTGAGCATGGTGGTGGCCGAGCCCAGTGTTTCGCTGGCGTTGGCCAGCAGGGATTCGGTGTTCTACTTCGGATTGGCCAAGTACATGGGCTCGGGTTCGTTGGTGGTGGCCATGATTTTGGCGGCCGGGTTGAGGTAATGGTCGAGGGCGCGCTCGGCGGCTTTGTGGAATTTTTTTGAGTCGGGGGATTCGTAGGGGGATGCCGGGTCGGTGACCGGCGGATGCGGCGTTGATTTAGTCATTTGCTCGAAACCTGATTGGAGTGCCCCCTCTCTGGCTACTAATCAAAGTGGAGGCAACTGTACGCAGGTTAGTAGACCGGGGTTTCGAGCAAGCCGGCGCACCCGAAGGTGCCCTGCGCACAGTTACCATCAAGCGCAGGAATCGAAATCCCTGACTGACAGATGCTTGTGCACCAAGCTCGAAACCACGGGCTACTAAACCCGATCACTGGAAATCAGTGACGCGAATTAAGTTACCGGTGGGCTTCAAGGCGCACAAGCCGGCGGATTCTGGCGTACCTGTAGGCGGTGACGCAAGCCGTTGTAGGCTTCATGAAGTAACGCTGAGTGTCTTTAAACGTGGGCGTTTAAGTGGGGGCTGATGCCGGTCAGTGAAGGGATGGAGTTGGACATAAAAAGAACCTGTGGCGAGGGAGCTTGCTCCCGCTGGGACGCGAAGCGGCCCCCAAAAAAGAGGACTGCTGCGCAGCCCAACGGGAGCAAGCTCCCTCGCCACAATGGGTGGATTCCTACGAAGTTTTTGGAGCAGAAGATCAAAAGATCGCAGCCTTCGGCAGCTCCTACAGGAGATCGAGTCGCCTCAGGTGTCGTGATCGATATCCAGCTTGCTGAAGTTCACTTCCCCGCCTTCAGTGGTATAGCCGGTGTTGTCCTGCACATAGGCGCCGGCCTTGAAGTACAGCGGTTTATCACGCCACATCGCGCTGATGTCGGTGTCCCATTGGTAACCCGCCGCACTGATGCCCAATGCACCGCCGGGGCTGAGGTGGATGAGGTAGGAAAACTCCCGATCGAGTTTCACGCCGGTGGCGATGGTGATGACCCGGGCGGTGTCGTCGTCGGGGTGCATGCGGACTTTGGCGACGATGTTTCCGGTCTCGCTGGAGTCCTTGTATTGATATTCGAGCTTCACCATGGGCTTCTGGCTTTTGTAGGCATGGATCTGACCAATGACAATCTTGCCCGTGCTGGGTACCTTGCTGACCGTAAGGGTCGCACGCAGAAAGTTGTCCGCGTCGGGGTAGTACCAGTTTTTCAGCGTGCCATTGCTGTAGGTTTCGCGCAGTTCGGTGCGAGGGTAAATCGCGTTTTCAGTGCGGGTGCCGGTTACCGGGGCCCAAAAAAACAAGGTGCCGGTGTCGGAGTGGAAGTATTGATCCTTGAAGCCGTCCACCAGTTTGGTTGTTTCAACGGTGTACGGCGGACTGCCGACAGGAACGCTGAGGTTCCAGGTTGCGAGATCGATCATATTCGAGCTTCCACTTTTTTCTGTACGCACGTGCCAGAAGCTCTAGCCCGCGCCTTCGGGCTGTCTTTATAAGCGTAGAGCGGTTGTTTGTTAATGCCCGTTTGGCAGATGGTTGACGTCAACATCCTGTCGAAATGCCATCTCTCCCGGTTTCCGGGGCCTGTAGGACTGACCGTTAGTCGGCTATGTGAAACTTTACTGAGGTGATGGCACACCGGTAGCTTCTGCTTTCGCGGATCCGGGTCTAGAGTGAAGTCGCATTATGTGTCCGGTTTTCACAAGAGACCGGCCTGAGGTCCCGAACAAGAGATGCAGCATGGAATGCGCACAACCTATGCCAGCTGAAGGCAGCTCAATCCTTTTAATCGTTGATGATTACCCCGAAAACCTGATCAGCATGCGCGCTTTGTTACAGCGCCAGGACTGGCAGGTCATCACCGCGGCTTCCGGGTTTGAAGCGCTCAGTCTGTTACTCGAACACGATGTCGACCTGGTACTGCTGGACGTGCAGATGCCGGGTATGGACGGTTTCGAAGTGGCGCGCCTGATGCGTGGCAGTCAGCGAACCCGCCTCACGCCGATCATTTTCCTTACTGCCAACGAACAATCCCAGGACGCCGTGATCAGGGGCTACGCCAGTGGCGCGGTGGATTACCTGTTCAAACCGTTCGACCCGCAAATTCTCAAACCCAAAGTCCAGGCCCTGCTTGAGCATCAGCGTAATCGCCGTGCTTTGCAGCAGTTGAGCCATGACCTGGAAGCCGCTCGTGCCTTCAATGCCTCGGTGCTGGATAACGCCGCCGAAGGCATTTTGGTGGTGGGCGAGGACGGGTTGATTCGCTTTGCCAATCCGGCAATGTCCCGCTTGCTCAATGCCACGGTGCATGAGCTGCAAGGCAAGGAGTTTCTGGATTTCCTGCAAAAACCGCACATCCCGATC
Source organism: Pseudomonas sp. GM102 (assembly GCF_000282555.1). Taxonomy (NCBI): domain Bacteria; kingdom Pseudomonadati; phylum Pseudomonadota; class Gammaproteobacteria; order Pseudomonadales; family Pseudomonadaceae; genus Pseudomonas; species Pseudomonas sp. GM102. The sequence goes on from NZ_AKJB01000004.1 coordinate 19,139, forward strand.
TGGGCCGACTCCGAATTGTTTGCCTGCTACAAGCGCGGTGAAACGCTGCGCCTGCACGATGCGTTGCTGCGTACCGCGCCCGGTCAGCAAGTGCCGGTGGCATTGTCCTGCGCGCCTTTGCCCACCGAACAAAATGCCATGGTGGTGACGGTGCTGGACATGTCGGTGGTGCACCATCTGCATCAGCAGCTGGAGTTTCAGGCGGTGACCGATCCGCTGACCGGGCTGCTCAATCGCCGGGGGTTTTATCAGACGGTTGAAAACCTGCTGCTGCGCGGCGAACGCTCCGACAGCACATGGGTGCTGTTGTACCTGGACCTCGACGGCTTCAAGCGGGTCAATGATTCCCTCGGCCACGATGCTGGCGACCGGGTGCTGCGATGGGTGTCCGAGCAGTTGAAGGCGTGTCTGCGGCCCTTCGATATTCTGGCGCGGATGGGTGGCGATGAGTTCACCGCGCTGCTGGATCTTGAGCTCCCCGAGCACGCGGCGAAGATTGCCGAGAAGCTCATCGAGCGGGTGTCGATCTGTCAGCAAATCGAAGGCATGGACATCGCCTTGGGCGCCAGCATCGGCATCGCCACTTACCCCGACTGCGGGGCTAATCTCGACGGGTTAATGCGGGCGTCCGACATCGCCATGTACGAAGCCAAGCGTGCCGGGCGTCAGCAATATCGCTTCTACGATCACGAAATGAATGGCCGGGCGCGCTCGCGGTTGATGCTCGAAGAGAGCGTGCGCACGGCCATCGAGAACCGTGATTTCAACCTGGTGTATCAGCCTCAGGTAGCCATTGCCGACGGGCAGATTCGCGGGTTCGAGGCGTTGCTGCGCTGGCAGCATCCGAGTGTCGGCGATGTGCCGCCGGGGCTGTTTTTGCCGTTGCTGGAAGAGGCGCGGTTGATCAGTCGCCTGGGCAGCTGGATTTACCATCGTGGGGCCAAACAGCGAAAAGCCTGGGAAACCTTGTTTGCCGAAGATCTGGTGCTGGGCGTCAGTTTGAGCAGCACGCAATTCGGATTGCCCAACCTGGTCACCGAGCTGCGCCAGGTGCTGGACCGCCATGGTTTGAAACCGCGGCAGCTAGAGGTCGAGGTCACGGAAGAGGCCTTGATGCTTAACCCCGACGAAACCCGCAAGCAGCTGCGTTTGCTGCGCAATTTGGGAGTGCGGGTGGCGCTGGATGACTTTGGTTCCGGGGCTTGTTCGCTGGCGCACTTGCGCGACCTGGAACTGGACACGCTCAAACTCGACCGGCATTTGATCGCCCGGTTGCCGGGATCCGAACGGGATGCAGCGCTGGCACGCAGTGTCATCGATTTGTGCAAACAGTTCGGTCTGTTAGTCATCGCTGAAGGGGTGGAGACGGTGGCGCAATATGAATGGCTGCAAGCCAACGGTTGCCAGTATGTGCAGGGGTTTCTGGTCGCGCGGCCGTTGATGGCCGAGGACACCCGTCACTTTGTCGAGCCGTTCGACTGGAGCGCGCTGACGAGTTGAATTCGTTACACTGACGATCTTTTCGTGACTCGTGTTGCCGCCCCAATGACCGCGTTGAAATACCTCCAGGCCTATCCCGCTACGTTGCAGGACCAGGTGCGACAGATGATCGCCGAAGGTCGGTTGGGCGACTACCTGAACCAGCGATATCCGCAAAAGCACGGGGTGCAGAGCGACAAGGCGCTGTACACCTATGCTTTGGACCTCAAGCAGGAATACCTGCGTAACGCCCCGGCGATCGACAAGGTGTTATTCGACAACCGTCTGGACCTGACCCACCGCGCGCTCGGCCTGCACACTGCGATTTCCCGGGTGCAAGGCGGCAAGCTCAAGGCCAAGAAAGAAATTCGCATCTCCTCGTTGTTCAAGGACGCGCCCTCCGAGTTTCTGAAAATGATCGTGGTGCATGAGTTGGCGCACTTCAAAGAGTCGGATCACAACAAGGCGTTCTACAAGCTGTGCGAACACATGTTGCCGGGGTATCACCAGGTGGAGTTCGATGTACGGGTGTACCTGACTTGGCGGGATATGCAATAGAAGATCAAGATCAAAAGATCTTATATAAGGAGCGCATGGATGGACGTGAGCAAGACCAAAAGCAGCTTCTACCGCCGGTTATACGTGGCGTACCTGATCGACAGCGGATTGGCCAGCAGCGTCCCGGCGTTGACCGAAGTCACCGGCATGCCTCGGCGCACGGCCCAGGACACCATCGCGGCATTGGCGGATCTGGATATCGTTTGTGAATTCGAGCAGGAAGAAGGCGCGCGCAACCATGCGGGACGCTATCGGATTCGCGAGTGGGGGGCGATTGATCGAGGGTGGATCGAGCGTAATCTGCGGCAAATCAAAGCGGTGTTGGAATATCCCTGAATTTCTGCGGCGACAGGGCTGACGCCTTCGCGGGCAAGCCTCGCTCCTACAGGGGCGGAGGTGGCCGACACATAACTTGTAGGAGCGAGGCTTGCCCGCGAAGAGGCCCTCAGGAACGACGCATCCCGATATGCGGAATGTCATCCTCCAGGTATTCCTCACCCACCACCACAAACCCGTACCGCCCGTAGTACCCCTGCAAATGCGCCTGGGCCGAGAGGTAGACCGGCACTTCAGGCCAGCGCTTATCGGCCTGTTTCAATGCCTGGCTCATCAACTCATGCCCAAGCCCGGTGCCGCGTGCAGCGGGAGCAATGATCACCCGGCCAATCACCACGTCGCCGCCCTGTAACTCCGGGTCGAGCAAACGCAGGTAAGCCACCAGACGATCCCCGTCCCAGCCCATCAAATGGCAGGTGTCACCTTCCAGGTCCTGCCCGTCGATGTCCTGATAAACGCATTTCTGCTCGACGACGAACACTTCAGCGCGCAGCTGCAGAAGGGCATACAGCTGCTCTTTACCCAGATCACTGTGGTGCTTGCAGACCCAATCGATTGTCATCTTCAGATTCCTTGAACAACGTTGCTCCGATACTAAGCGTCCTGGCGCGGGATGTCTTGATGGCAGAGAAATCTGTGACAAAGGCCAAAATGCCATCATTCATTTCTCGCGAGATTGTCTTCTTTGTGTAATCTGCGATGCAGCGCTGTGCAATGTCGTCGATAAGCTAATGTTAGGACCTGGGTTTCGCCGGTAGAGGGGCCTTGGAGTTTTGGCTGAAAAACACGTCGGGCAGCCCGCCCGCTAAGGATTTTCTGGCATGCCGCGATTGCATCGAGCGTTTGCTTTGATTGGATTGCTGTTGCTGACACAGAGCGCGGCAGCGGAAAAACTGCGTCTGGTAGCCGATGCCTGGCCGCCCTTTACCGACGCCACGCTGGTCAATGGCGGACTGGCCACGGACATCGTCAGTACTGCTCTGGCCCGGGCCGGTTATGCCAGTAATTTCGAACAGGTGCCATGGGCACGAGCCTTGTTTGGGGTGGGCGAGGGGCGTTACGACGTGCTGGTCAACGCCTGGTACACCGACGAGCGCACGAAGCTGGGGCAGTTTTCCGGCGAATACCTGCTCAATCGCGTGCGCTTTCTCAAGCGCAAAGACACGCCGATCGAATTCAACAACCTGCAACAACTGCACACTTTCCCGATAGCGGTAGTACGCGGTTATGCCTATTCGCAAGCATTCGACGACGATGTGTCGCTGCAGAAAGTACCCGTGCATAGCTTCGCCATGGCCGTGCGCATGGTCGCGGCCGACCGGGTCAAGCTGACGCTGGAAGACGAGTTTGTCGCTCGGTATTACCTTTCTCGGGAGTCATCCAAAGTGCGCAATGCCGTGGAGTTTTTGCCCAAGCCGTTGAGCGAGAACAGCCTGCATATTCTGGTGAGCCTGAAGAATCCGCAGCATGAGCAGATCGTTGCCGGGTTCGACCGCGAGATTGCGGCGATGAAGGCTGATGGGAGTTATGAGAAGTTACTCAAGCAGCATGGGATGTGATCTGAAAGGACTGCGGTGTCTGAGCTGACGTCTTCGCGGGCAAGCCTCGCTCCTACAGATTAGGTGTCTGGCACAAATCCCGTGGCCGACACTGATTCTGTAGGAGCGAGGCTTGCCCGCGAAGAGGCCGGCCCTGTCACTAAAAATCTCAAGCCTCGCTCGTATCCTTGATCAAATGCGCCGCCAACGTCCGCAACGGCCCCAGCTGCCGGCAGATCAACGCCAGTTGCGTCTGCACCAACCGCTGCCCTTCATCGATCTCATCCGGCATCTGCTCAAGCCCATTGGCCAGCGCTTCTTCCTCATCACTCTGAATCGCAATCGACTGTTTGCTCGCCAGGCCTTGGGCGATTTCGTCGAGGCTGGTGGCCAGGCTCACGCCGGCGCCGTCGATCAAATGCTCGCGCACGTCCGACGGTAGTTGGGTTTCGCGGTGTGCCCCCAGCCCCGACAAATAGCTGAGCAAGGTGTGCGACAGCACCAGGAAACGGAACCCGACGTCCGCCTCCTTACGGAAGTGCCCCGGCTCCATCAGCATGTTGGCCAGCGTCGTCGACAACGCGGCATCGGCGTTGTGCGCGTTGCGTCGGGCCAGGCGATAAGCCAGGTCGTCGCTTTTACCGGCGGCGTATTGCTGCATGATCTGGCGCAGGTAAATGCTGTTGCAGGTCAGGGTGTTGGCCAACACTTTGTTCAGGCGTCGACCTTGCCAGTCCGGCAGGAATAGGAACACTGCCAGCCCAGCGATCAGACTGCCGAGCAAGGTATCGAACAGTCGCGGCAGAAGCAGTCCATAACCATCGCCCACCTGGTTGAAGCAGAACAGCACCATGAGCGTGATCGCGGCAGTCGCCAGGGTGTAGCGGGTGGTGCGATTGGTAAAGAACACCACCCCTGCGACGATGGCGAAGCTCGATTGGATCAACGGGTTAGGGAACAGATCGAACAGCGCCCAGGCCACGGTCAGGCCGATGGCAGTGCCGATGATCCGCTGCCCGAGTTTGCGCCTGGTGGCGCCGTAATTCGGCTGACAGACAAACAGCGTGGTGAGGATGATCCAGTAACCTTGCGACGGGTGGATCAAATGCACCATGCCGTAGCCGATGCTCAACGCCAGGGGCAGGCGCAGGGCATGGCGGAACAGCAAGGACGTCGGCGTCAGCTGCGTGCGCAAGCGTATCCAGACATCCTTGAGGCTGCGTGGCGAACGGTCGAGCAGGCTGCTGTCGGTGGCGTCTGCGAGCGCATCGGGGTTGCTGGCGTCGCTGAGTAAACGGTCGAGGGTGCCGAGGTTGGCGGCCAACGCTCGCAACGAACGCAACAGGCCGCGCCAGGCCGGATTGCTCTGGATGCGCAGGTGTTCGAGGGACGCGTGCAGGTCGCTCAGGGCCTCGGCGAAGCTTGCGTCATAGGTGAACGGCTGGCGCATCTGGATCGATTCGGCCAGCGCGCGGCAAGCCTTGCCTTGCTGGCGCAGCAGGCGCTGACAGCGGAATAGCACATCGCTGTGGAAGAACGCTTCGGCCAGCGCGTTGTAGGGGTAATGTGAGGAACTGGCGCGCTCGTGGATGTCCTGGGCGAGGAAGTACAGCTTCAGATAACGGCTGACTTTTACCCCCGGCCGACCGTCGCCGACCCGATGCAGAATGATTTCCTTGGCGGCGTTCAGGGCTGCCACCACCCGACCATTCTGTTGGGCCAGTTCCAGCCGCCGCGCTTCCACGTCCATCTGGCGGATCGGTTCGAACAGCGACGATTTCAGTTTCAGGTAATAACCCAGTTCACGGAACAACCGCGCCAGGCTCTGCTGCACCGGCTGGTTGGAAAACATTGCCTGCCACAGCACCGAGAGCAAGCCATACCACGCCGCACCGGCCACCAGCAGCACCGGCTCATGCCAGAAATCAGTGACCGCGCCGCCGCGTTGGTCCACGCCGATCATGGTGTAGACCGACAGAATCAGCGTCGCTGAAGCGATCGCGCCGTATCGTTCACCCAGCGCGCCGAGCATGGTCAGGCAGAAGCTGGCCAGGGCAAAGGCGATGATAAAGAGGACGGGGTAGGGAAAGAGCAGTTCGACGGACAGGGCGGCGACCATAAAACACACGAGCGTCACGGCCAGCGCGTTGAGGCGACCCTGCCAACTGTCGTCGGTTTCGGCCAGGGCGCTGGCGATGATCCCCAGGAACAATGGGATCAGCAGCCCCATTTCATCCTGATACCAACACAGCGCCATGCTGCCGGTCAGGGCGATGAATACCCGCACGCTGTAGCTGAATTTATCCAGCGCCCAGAGGCGACGCAGAGACTGCCGAAATGTGGTCGATGACATGAAGTGCGAAGGCCTTCCGAGGCAATGACGCTAAATTGAGCCACTAATGACGTCGACGCAATGGCGCCGATCACATCTGACAGCAAAATCTGTTCCTTTAAAGATCAATGCATAACGAATGTGGGAGCGAGCCTGCTCGCGATGAGGCCGGTACATTCAACATTTATGTCGACTGTCAGACCGCTATCGCGAGCAGGCTCGCTCCCACAGGTTATTGGTTCGATCAGACGAATTGCGCGGCGGCGTATCCGGAAGCCCAGGCCCACTGAAAGTTGAAACCACCCAAGTGCCCGGTAACGTCGAGCACTTCACCGATGAAATACAGGCCCGGGCTTTTCAGCGATTCCATGGTCTTGGACGACACTTCGCGCGTGTCGACGCCGCCCAGGGTCACTTCGGCCGTGCGGTAGCCTTCAGTGCCGGCCGGCACGACTTTCCAGCTCGCCAGTTTTTCGGCGATGTCTGCCAGCTCGGCGTGGGTGTACTGCTTCATCGGTTTGGAGACGAACCAGTTGTCCGCCAACAGGTTGGCCATCTTCTTGGTGAAGATTTCACCGAGCAGGGTTTTCAACTCGCTATTGGGACGTTCGGCCTGCTGCTGTTGCAGCCAGCTCGGCACGTCGTGATCCGGCATCAGGTTGATTTCCACCGTGTCGCCGGATTCCCAGAACGACGAAATCTGCAAGATCGCCGGCCCGCTGAGGCCTCGGTGGGTGAACAGGATGTTCTCGCGGAAACTCTGGTCGTTGCAGCTCACCAGGCAATCCACCGACGTACCGGACAGCTCGGTGCAAAGCTCCTTGAGCTGATCGGTGATGGTGAACGGCACAAGGCCGGCGCGGGTCGGCAGCAGGTCGTGACCGAACTGCTTGGCCACTTGATAACCGAAACCGGTGGCGCCGAGGGTTGGAATCGACAAGCCGCCCGTGGCGATCACCAGGGATTCGCAGGTGATCTGGCCCAGCGTAGTATCCAGCAGATAACCGTTTTCCAGCTTCTCGATGGTCTGAATCGAGGTGTCCAGGTGCAGGCTGACGCCGACCTGATCGCACTCGTCGAGCAGCAGCCCAAGGATGTCGCTGGATTTGTTATCGCAGAACAACTGGCCGAGTTTCTTCTCGTGGTACGGCACGCCGTGTTTGGCCACCAGACCGATGAAATCCCACTGGGTGTAACGCGCCAGGGCGGATTTGCAGAAGTGCTCGTTCTGCGAGAGAAAATTGCCCGGTTCGGTGTACATGTTGGTGAAATTGCAGCGGCCACCGCCTGACATGAGGATTTTCTTGCCGGCCTTGTTCGCATGATCGAGCAACATCACCTTGCGCCCGCGCCCGGCGGCGGTCAGCGCACACATCAACCCTGCGGCGCCAGCGCCAATGATCACGACTTCGGTAGAGCGCAAAACGGTGTCCTCACACAATGATCGTTCCCGCGCTCTGCGTGGGAATGCCGCCATGGACGCTCTGCGTCCGCCGTTATGTGACGCGGAGCGTCACGGGATGCATTCCCACGCAGAGCGTGGGAACGATCAGGTTAGAGGATGCGCACGCGCAGCGAGCGGCCTTTGATTTTACCGTCGTTCAGGCGCTGCAAGGCTTGCTTGGCGATCCCGCGCTCCACGGCCACATAAGCCTGGAAGTCGAAAATCGCAATCTTGCCGACCTGGGCACCCGGGATGCCGGCATCGCCGGTCAGTGCGCCGAGAATGTCGCCCGGACGTACCTTGTCTTTGCGGCCCGCACCAATGCACAGCGTGCTCATCACCGGCAGCAACGGTGCGCCGCCCTGGGATTTGAGGTTGCTCAGCTGATCCCAGCTCAACGGCGACTTCTGCAGTTGCTCGATGGCTTGGGCGCGGTGGGCTTCGGACGGGGCGACCAGGCTGATCGCGATGCCTTTCTCGCCCGCACGACCGGTACGGCCGACACGGTGAATGTGGATTTCCGAGTCACGGGCCAGTTCAACGTTGATCACCATGTCCAGCATATCGATGTCCAGACCGCGCGCGGCGACATCGGTGGCGACCAGTACCGAAGTGCTGCGGTTGGCGAACATGGCCAATACCTGATCGCGGTCACGCTGTTCCAGGTCACCCTGCAGACCGACGGCGGAGATGCCTTTGGAGGTCAGGTGATCAACGGTTTCCTGAACCTGCTGCTTGGTGAAGCAGAAGGCAACGCAGGAAGCAGGACGGAAATGCGCGAGGACTTTGACCACCGCGTCCATGCGCTCTTCCGGAGAGATCTCGTAGAAGCGCTGCTCGATCTGCGTATCGTCGTGGAACGCCTCGGCCTTCACGATCTGAGGAGTGCGCATGAATTTCGACGCCAGTTGCTTGATGCCCACCGGGTACGTGGCGGAGAACAGCAGGGTCTGGCGGCGCTCCGGGGTCTGGGCGATGATTTCTTCGATGGAATCGTAGAAACCCATGTCGAGCATGCGGTCGGCTTCGTCGAGGATCAGCGTGTTCAGGCCATGAAGCACCAGCGAACCCTTGCGCAGGTGCTGCTGGATACGCCCCGGGGTGCCGACGATGATGTGCGCGCCGTGCTCCAGGGAGCCGATCTGCGGGCCGAAGGACACACCGCCACACAGGGTCAGCACCTTGATGTTGTCCTCGGCACGGGCCAGGCGACGGATTTCCTTGGCAACCTGGTCAGCCAACTCGCGAGTCGGGCAAATGACCAGCGCCTGGCAACCGAAGAAGCGCGGATTGATCGGGTTCAGCAGGCCGATACCGAAGGCGGCGGTCTTGCCGCTGCCGGTCTTGGCCTGGGCGATCAGGTCCATCCCCTTGAGGATCACCGGCAAGCTTTGCGCCTGGATCGGCGTCATCTGGGCATAACCGAGGGAGTCGAGGTTAGCCAGCATGGCGGCGGACAGCGGCAAAGTATTAAAAGCGGTGGCGATGGTGGTCACGGGACTGGCCTGCAAAACAAAATGTCGCGCAGTGTATCAGTCTCATGGCCATTCGCCTGAAGTTTCCGGACGAGAAGTCGTAGGGTCAGTGCTCGATATCGTGCTCGCGGCTGACCATCCGTCGGCCATCCTTGGGCGAAAGCTGCGAGAAGATGGTTGCAGCCAGCATCGCCATGATACCGACCGTCACAAATGTCAGCTGGAACGCGCCCAGAACCGTGTCCACGCCGTCATTGCCGATCTCTGCCGTGAAGCCGCCGAGCAGGGCGCCGGCGCAGGCCACACCGAGGCTCAGGGACAATTGCGCGACCACCGACAGCAAACTGTTGCCGCTGCTGGCGCTGGCGTCGTCGAGGTCGATCAGGGTGACGGTGTTCATCGCGGTGAACTGCAAGGAGTTGATCGCCCCCAGAACCGCCAACTGAGCCAGCAGCAGCCAATACGGCGTCTGCTCGCTGACCAGGCCCATGCTGGCCAGCATGATCCCCAGCGCCAGTGTGTTGCCGGTCAGCACGCTGCGATAGCCGAACCGTTCGATCAGCGGCCGCGCCACCGACTTGGCGACCATCGCGGCCGCAGCCAGGGGCAGCATGCTCATCCCGGCCTGTGACGGCGAATAACCCAGCGCCACTTGCAGCAACAACGGCACCAGAAACGGTAATGCGCCGCTACCCAGCCGAGCGAACAGGTTGCCGAGGATGCCCACGGCGAAGGTCCGGGTCTTGAACAGCGATGGCGCAAACAGCGGATTGTCGATGTGCCCGGCCCGCAGCCAATACGCCGCCAGACAGGCCATGCCGCCAAACAGCAGCAGCATCACCCGCAAGTGCGGCAGGTGCAGTTCGCCGAGGCCTTCCATGGCGATGGTGATCAATACCATCGCCGCGCCGAACAGCAAAAATCCCAGGCTATCAAAGCGCGTGCGTTCGCTGCCGCGCAGGTCAGGGATGAATTTCCATACCGCATAGCAACCGAGGACGCCCACCGGCAGGTTGATCAGGAAGATCCAGTGCCAGGTCAGGTATTGCACCATCCAGCCGCCCATGGTCGGGCCGATCAGCGGGCCGAGCAGGCCGGGAATGGTAATGAACCCCATGATCCGCACCAGCTCCGAGCGTGGATAGGCACGCAGCACCACCAATCGACCGACCGGCAACATCAGCGCGCCACCGAGGCCCTGAATCACCCGGGCGCCGATGAGCATGCTCAGGGTGCTCGACAAGGCGCAAAGCAATGAGCCGAGGCTGAACAGGAGGATCGCGCCGAAAAAGATCTTTTTGGTGCCGAAACGGTCGGCGATCCAGCCGGAGGCGGGAATCAGTAAGGCGACGGTGAGCATGTAGGCGATGATTACGCCCTGCATGCGCAGCGGGTCTTCGGCCAGGTCACGGGCCATGGCGGGGAGGGCGGTATTGAGGATCGTCCCGTCGAGGGACTGCATGAAGAAGGCAATGGCCACAACCCACGGTACCCAGCGGGCGGTGACGGCGTCGAGAGGTGGGCGGTTGGGCATGGGACCTCTTGTGGGTTAATGCAGATTCATGGTCGACGTTGAACCCTGTGGCGAGGGAGCTTGCTCCCGTTCGGCTGCGAAGCAGTCGTAAATCCGGCGAATGCGGTATGTCTGATAGAACGCGTTTGCCGATCTAGAGGGCCGCTTCGCAGCCCAACGGGAGCAAGCTCCCTCGCCACAGGTTTGTGTTTACAGCGTCAACGTAAGTCGGCTGACGAGCGCGCCCGGCAACAGTGCCGAAGCAGTCGCCCGCTGACTGTAGGTGCTGGCCGACAGCAGCAATTCACGCTCCTCGGTCAACGCTTCCAGCTGCGAACCGAGCAGGCTATAGACGCTGTCATCGAAACGCATGGTGCTGACCGGCGCCTGAATCTCGCCGTTCTCGACCCAGAAAGTCGCAAACCGGGTCATGCCCGTCAGGCGCGCCGCCGGTTGGTCCGAGTAGTTCAGGTACCACAGGTTGCTGATGTAGAGCCCGGTGCCGAGGCGCTTGAGGATGTCCTTCTGCTCCAGATCGCCGCCGTTCATGACCAGCGCCGTCGGGTATTCATGGCTGCTCGCGCCGTTGGCAGTGAGGCCGTATTCGGCGGCGCTGCGGGAATTGATCAGTCGGGCATTGGCCATGCCTTTGGCGATCAACCCCAGATCATCGCGAGGATAACCTTCGTCGGAAAACGCCGGGCTCAAGGAACCGCTGACCTGCTCACTCAACCATACTCTGGGGCTGAAGCAGGCTTCGCTGGCGTAGAACTTCTGCAACGGGCTCTGTTTGCTGGCAATCGCCTGGGCCGAAAAACCGCCCCAGCTCAGCATGCCCATGATTTCTTCCAGCGCCGCCGGCGCGAGATAGGCGCGGTATTCGCCGGGCGCCAGCGTACGCAATGGTCGACCCAGAAACGCCAACTGCTCGCGGGCCTGCTGGAAGCGCCTGGCAAAACCTTCGCTGCTCCAGTCGTGCCCGGCATAGCTGGCTTTCACCGCCTGACCGTTTTCATGAAACAGGCTGAAATCGAAGTTGAAGCTGTTGGCCTGATGCCAGCCGAACGCGCCCGAGGAACTGGCGAAACCGCGACTGATCGGCCCGGCGGCATAGAAACCGACCAGGTCCAGGCCCTCAGCAGCCTGGGTGATTTCAGCGACCACTTGCTCGGTGTCCGGCAGCGGATGCTCCTGCACGTTGTTGCTCTGCCAGTCGTTATGATTGAGCTGCAGGTACGGGTCCTGAGGCAACAGTGGCAAGGTTTCGCGCAACTGCTGCAGACCTTCGGCCAGACGCTGAAGATCGACTTCGTGGTCGCCCGACAACGTGATATTCAGATCGGCATGACGACCCTCGTTAATCAACTTGAACCCGACACTCGCTTGCTGCACCTGCCCGGCCTGACGGACCATGGCGTGGTTGAAGCGCACGAAAGCCGACGACTCGGCGGCGTAGCTGAGGGTGAATTGCTCCGGTGTGCGCAGTGCATCGCGCAGCCAGTTGACCAGGTCCTTGAATGACTCGGCCTGGCTATTTGAAGTGCTCGTGGCAGTACTCATCAGGCATCTCCCCCAAACACATCCACATTGCTGAACACACAGGCCGGCGACGCGTGACCGACGCGGATCACCTGGTTTGGTTCGCCCTTGCCGCAGTTCGGTGTGCCTAGCACTTTGACGGTGTTGGCATCGCCGACAGCGCTGAGGCTTTTCCAGAATTGTGCGGAAATCGCCCGGTAGTTCGGGTTCTTCACCACACCCTTGAGTTCGCCGTTTTCGATCAACTGACCCCATTCGCAACCGAACTGGAACTTGTTGCGCGCATCGTCGATGGACCACGAACGGTTGGTGCTCATCAAAATGCCGTGTTCGATATTGCCGATCAGCTGTTCCAGCGGCTGATCGCCGGGCTCGATGTTGAGGTTGGCCATACGGTCGATCGGCGGACGATTCCAGCCACACGCGCGACTATTGGCTACGCCGTCGAGGCCAGCACGGAATTGCGACAGCGCACCACCGAGCGGACGCAGCAGCAAACCTTCTTTAATCAGAAATTGCTTGCTCGCGGCGCTGCCGTCGTCGTCATGGCCGTAGCTGGCGAGTTGCTCGGGGATGTCCGGGTCGAACGTGACGTTGAGCAGTTCGGAGCCGTATTGCAGGCTGCCGAAGTCTTCTGCCTTGACGAAACTGGTGCCGGCGTAATTGCGCTCGTCGCCCAGGATGCGGTCCAGTTCCAGCGGGTGACCGATGGACTCGTGGATCTGCAGCATCATCTGGTCGGGCATCAGCAGCAAGTCGCGCGGGCCTTGCGGGGTGTTCGGCGCCAGCAGCAATTGCAGCGCCTGATCGGCGACTTTCGGGCCGGCACCGATCAGGCCGCAACGGCTGATCACATCAAAGCCGCCTTGTTGGCCGAAATTCTCACGGCCCAGGGTGCGGGTCTGGCTGTCGTTGCCGTCGTAGGCGGTGACGTCCAGGCTCGGGTAGACGAAGCGCTGGGCCTGACGCAACTCGGCACCGGCACTGTTGAGGTAGATTTGCTCGACGTTGGTGATGCCGATGCTCGCCTGCCAGTTCACCAGTCGCTCGTCCTTGGGCACGGCGGCGGATTCGGCACCGAGCAACTGGTAGCAATCGCTGAGGGACGGGAAGGGCTGGTCGAAGTTGGGCGAGAAATAGTCGGCGCGGTCGCTGGAGACGGCTTGCTCGCGCAGGTCGAGCAGGGCGTGAGGCTTGAGTCGACGGGCTTGTTGCTCGGCTTTCTCCAGCGCGGCTTGCAGGCCGGATTGGGACAAGTCGTTGGTGGCGGCATAGGCTTCGACGCCGTTGACCCGAACGGTCAGCATCGCGCCTTCGTCGCGGCTCAGGCTCGGCGGTTCGGCGACGTTCTTGCGCACCGACAGGTACTGGCCGGACTCGCGCACATAACGCAGCGAAAAGAATTCAGCGCCCGTGCGCAAGGCAGCGAAGCGCTGCTTGAGCTGGGGGTGGAAATCGAACATTCGGGAACCTCCTTGGTATGGAGTTGCGATGTATCGGTATTGCGAGGGGGTGAAGCGTTTGCGTGGCGCTAGATTAGGCCTGGGCGGGGGGTAGATCAAGGGCGCAGCGGTGTAGGGAGTGATTGCCAGGATGTGTCAGGTCGAGATGTGTTGTCTGGTCGGGCCCCTTCGCGGGCAAGCCCGCTCCCACAGGGATCTTGGGTGGATCACACATTTGCAATCCAACCCGAAACCTGTGGGAGCGGGC
>NZ_AKJB01000005.1:0-28765 GCF_000282555.1 Pseudomonas sp. GM102
CCAGCGGCAGGCTGCCGCCGATGGCTTTGGACAGCACCACCACATCCGGAATGATCCCGGCGTGTTCGAAGGCGAACATCTTGCCGGTGCGGGCAAAGCCGCTCTGGATTTCATCGACGATCAGCGCTACGCCGGCCTTCTCGGTGATGCGTCGCAAGCCGCGCAGCCAGTCAAGATCGGCCGGAATCACCCCGCCCTCGCCCTGCACCGCTTCGACGATCACGGCAGCGGGCAATTGCACGCCGGCCTCTGGATCATTCAGCAGGTTTTCCAGGTAATTCAGGTTGACCTGCACCCCCAGCGCGCCGCCGAGCCCGAACGGGCAACGGTAATCGTAGGGATACGGCATGAACTGCACGCCACTGCTGAGCAACGCACCCAACGGTTTTTTCGGCCCCAGGCTGCCCATCAGGCTCAGCGCCCCCTGGCTCATGCCGTGGTAACCGCCCTGGAACGACAACACGGTGCTGCGCCCGGTGGCGGTGCGCACCAGTTTCAGCGCGGCTTCCACCGCATCGGTGCCTGTGGGGCCGCAGAACTGAATTTTGGCTTCAGCGGCCAATTCCTGTGGCAACAGACCGAACAGGTCCTGGACAAACTGATCCTTGACCGGCGTGGTCAGGTCGAGGGTATGCAGCGGCAGTTCATCGGTCAGCACTTGCTGGATCGCTTCGATCACCACCGGGTGGTTGTGCCCCAGGGCCAGGGTCCCCGCACCGGCCAGGCAATCGATGAAACTGCGGCCTTCGACGTCCTCGACATAAATGCCCTTGGCACGCTTGAGTGCCAGGGGAATGCGTCGCGGGTAGCTGCGTGCGTTCGATTCCTGCTGGCTCTGACGGGCCAGCAGCGGCGACTCGTTGAACTGATAAAGCGTCTCGGCTGGCGTCGGGAGGATCCGGGCCGGCTGATCTTCGATAAGGCTGGTAGCGACTGACATCTCTCGATCCCTCAATACGCTGTTGATAGTGACCAAAACTGCACACCGGGCAGGTGCGCGTTCCGGTCACGGGGCGCACTTGCAGGTTTTCCTGTTCTGGAAACGCATCAGGACCTCAAGGATTTAGACCCTCGATCAGCTTTCTATGAAGGTGGTGACAGCGCCTTGTGCATGGGAATGGCGTGGAGTCCCGCCACAGTGAAGGTTTCAGCGCAAGCCCGGTAACCCAGACGGTGGTAAAACGCCTCGCCCGTACGGGTGCTGTTGAGCCGCGCCTGAGGTAAACCGCGTGCGATCAACCACGTCTCGAGGTCCTGCACCAACGCTTGTCCGGCGCCTCGCCGAAACCATTCCGGTTGCACGTAACAAAAAGCGACCTTGCCGCTGAGCGCCGCCATGGCGACGCCGATCGGTTTGTCCTGCAGCAGGGCGATGTTCAGGTACAACCGCGTGTCGGCGAGCCAGGGCTGCACGTGTTCGATGGTTTTGTTATGGGTCCAGGTGGCGACGGTTCGCGGATCGTTGCGGTGATCGAGCGCGCAGCCGACGCGAATAGACCGCTCGACAATGCGACTGATGATGCCGGCGTCGGCAGGCGTTGCCTTGCAGATGTTTATCGATGCATCCATGGCGCTGTTACCTCAATCCATTGAGTCAAAGCTGCCGGGGACGATAACGTTGTGGGAGTCGGGTGGCTAATGGAGAGACGTTACATTTGGTGTGTGATACAGAAACAGTGTGGGGCTTTTGTGTTGTTGGTTAGGCCGGTTGCAGAGGCATGGTCAGTTCGACCCGCAAGCCATCCGGGCGGCTGTCGAAATGCAAGGTGCAGCCGCAGCGCTGGACGATGGCCTGGACAATCGCCAGGCCGAGGCCGCAACCGGTGCTCTGGCCGTTGCGCCAGAAGCGTTGGGTCAGGTGTTGCAGGTCATCTTCGGCAATCCCCGGGCCGTGGTCGCGGACCAAAAAGCGCACGCGATTGTTGGTGGTTTCCAGACTCAGCTCCACGGCCCCATTTCCTGGGGTATGGCGCAGGGCGTTGTCGAGCAAGTTGCGCAATGCGGCAATCGACAGCACCGCGGGCATTTGCAGCGGCGCATCGGAGAATGTGGTCGGCAACTGAAACTTGATCCGCTGACGATCACCGCTGGCCGCATCCTGAATCGCCAGTTTCGCCACCTGCTCGGCGCTGCATTGCACGCCATCATCGAACGACAGACTGCCCTCGACGCGCGCCAGCAGCAGCAATTGTTCAAGCGTGCGGTGAAGTCGGTCAGCGCCCTCCTCGGCCCGGGCCAAGGACTGATCCCGGGCGCTTCCTTCGGTCATGCGCGCCACTTGCAAGTGGGTTTTGATGGCGGTCAGTGGGCTACGCAATTCATGTGCGGCATCACCGGTCAGGCGCCGTTCGCGCTCGATGGTCTTGCCGATGCGCTGGAACAACTGATTCTGGGTTTCCAGCAGCGGCTGCAGTTCGCTGGGCAACGGCTGAATCTGCAACGGCTCCAGTGAATCGGCGCTACGTCGCATCAACGCATCACGCATACGATTGAGCGGTGCCAGCCCCTGACCGATGCCGAGCCACAACAGGCACAAGCAGCCAAGTAGCGCCACGCCGACCGGTACCGACGCCGCCAGCAGAATGGACATGTTCAGCGCTTCGCGCTCGATTTGCCGGTCTGCGGTGGTAATGCGCACATCACCGCGCGCCAGGGTGAAGCTGCGCCAGGGTGCGCCGTCGATCATTTGATCGTGAAAGCCCATTTTTTCGGCTTCCAGGGTTTGTTCGGGGCTACTGTGGCTGCGCGCCAGGATCTCGCCGCGCAACGAGCTGACCTGACAGGCCATGCCGCCAGGGATGCTCAGCTGTTCAGCGCTGAAATGAGTCCCCTCGCCCTTGCTCGGCAACGCCGGCAGTTGCTCCAGCAGCCCGGCCACCATCCGCGCCGACGCCACCAGCCGCTGGTCCAGGGAAAACATCATCTGGTTGCGCAGATCACTGAGCATCCAGGCGGCGGCCAGGGCCCAGATCAGCGCAAACGCGGCGCCGAGGGTCAGGCTCAACCGCAAACGCAGGCTCATCACTTCGATTGCTCTCCACCATCGGCCGGCCCCAGGCGATAGCCCAGGCCGCGCACGGTCTCGACAATACCATTGCCGAGTTTGCGCCGCAGGTGATGGATATGCACGTTGAGGGCGTTACTTTCCAGTTCGTCGTTGAAACCGTAGACGCTGTCTTTCAATTGCTCGGTGGACAGCACCCGGCCACGGTTATGCAGCAAGGCCTGCAACAGTGACTGTTCGCGACGGGAAAGGTCCACCGGCTGACCGCCGAGCATGGTTTCGCGGCTGCTTGGGTCGTAGGTCAGACGGCCGTGTTCGATCAGGTTGACGCTGCGCCCCGCCACCCGCCGCAACAGCGTGTGCAGACGCGCGGCAAGTTCGCGCAGGTCGAACGGTTTGAGCAAGTAGTCGTCGGCGCCCGCTTGCAGGCCGTCGACCCGGTCGGTGACCGAATCCCGCGCGGTGAGGATCAGCACCGGGATTTCCAGGCCATGATGGCGCAATTGCTGCAGCAGCTTCAGGCCGTCTTCATCGGGCAGACCGAGGTCGAGCACCATGACGTCGAACTCCGCGACTTTGAGCATCGCCCGGGCCTTTGATGCGGTGGCGACGTGCTCGACGGT
This sequence comes from Pseudomonas sp. GM102, assembly GCF_000282555.1. NCBI lineage: Bacteria > Pseudomonadati > Pseudomonadota > Gammaproteobacteria > Pseudomonadales > Pseudomonadaceae > Pseudomonas > Pseudomonas sp. GM102. Next base: position 3,628 of record NZ_AKJB01000005.1, read on the forward strand.
CAGGCCTTGAGCGGTCAACCCGGCAACAATGCCGCTGGCGATCAGCTCATCGTCTTCACAAACCAGTACGTGCATGGGAGCTCCGTGAACAAAAAAGGAGAGTCAAACAGAGAAGGATTAAGCCGCAATTATGGCAAGCCCACAACCGACGAGGCTGGCGGCACTCAATTCGCAGCGCATCTGCACGGTGCCGGTGTCGGACAATCCGCTTTATTAAACATGAAGTTATTGAAATACCCAACTTCCAAAAGAAACAAACATCAACACTCCACAACTATACAATAATAAAACACCCCTCTAACCTGCCCACACACCAAACAAACAATAAAACTTCAATCCTTATCAAAACACATCAACTTCTTAAAGGATTAAAACCATGACAACATTCGAAAACGTTGTTGCCGTCGACTGGCGTTCTGGATACGACCAGATTTACTTCTTCTTCAAAGGCACCAACACGTACTCGCGCTTCAGCATCCGTGAAAATCAAGTTCCAACCAGTTACCCTCTGCCCGTTTCTTGCAATTGGGGAGGTTTTCACAACACACAAAATCTTCGCTTCGGATTCACCACCACAGGCTTCGACACTGACGCGATTGACGGCGACATTTTATGGTTGTTCGATCGTTACGGTTTCGACAAAAACAGCCCATGTGTCCACAAATACGATCAGGATACCGAGACCCTCATCCGTACGTTGCCACTCGAGAAATCACGTTGGCATCAACTGGCCCGATACTTCGATAAAATTATCGCCGGAACATGGTGGCAAACCCGACCTGGACGAGCACATCTGTTTCGTTTCCTGCTGAACAACGGCAAGGCACTTCGCCTTGATTTCGGATACGGTACGATTATCGAGGAAGACATTAACGAAAAGACCTGGCCCGGGCTGTCAGCTTATAAAGATCGAATTATTACCGCCGCGCAAAATGACCGGACCCTAGTGGACAATTACTTATATATCTTTCTGACCAATAACGAATACATCCGGTACAACATCCAGGAAAACAGGGCAGAGTCCGGCCCGATCACCATCGATAATGAGTCCTGGCCAGGGTTGCTACGAGGCTGACAGAGTCGCTGGCGAAGTGGGCACATCCCACCGGCGCGGTTAATCATCGGTTAATCGCCGCCCGCCACTGTGCACCTCACTTGCACAGGGATAAGGCTTACCCATGCGTCGACTGTTTTTATTCTTTGTTCTCTTGATCTCGGGTGTGGCCCAGGCAGGAACGAATCCGTTCGAGACCAAACCCGATTTTCTCCCGGTGGAAAAAGCGTTCATCTTCACCTCCGAGCGTCTTGAATCCGGGGAAACCCAGCTCTATTGGCAAATTGCCGACAATTATTACCTGTATCAGAAACGCCTGAAATTCGACGGTCTGGCCCCGGAGCAGATGCCGGTGCTACCGGAGGGCGAGTCCCACAGCGACGAGTTCTTCGGCGAACAGCAGGTCTATCGCCAGGGTCTGGAGCTGAGGATCCCGGCCGGTGCCACCGGTCAGATCAAAGTGGGCTTCCAGGGCTGCGCAGATGCCGGTTTGTGTTATCCGCCACAAACTCAAGTCGTCGATCTTGGCGCCAGCAATGTCCTTAGCGCGTTTAATGAAGAGGCGCCCGACCAGGCCCTGGCCAGCGGCCTGCAACAACGGGCGCTGGGCTGGAGCCTATTGGTGTTCTTCGGCCTGGGGCTGCTGCTGGCGTTCACGCCTTGCTCGTTGCCGATGCTGCCGATTCTGGCGGGTTTGATCGTTGGCAGCGGTGCCACGCCCAAACGCGGCTTTGCACTGGCTGGCAGCTACGTGATCAGCATGGCGCTGGTGTATGCGGCGATGGGCGTTCTGGCGGCGCTGCTCGGGGCGAACCTTCAGGCGCTGCTGCAAAACCCTTGGTTGCTCGGCAGCTTTGCGGCGGTGTTCGTGTTGCTGGCCTTGCCGATGTTCGGTTTCTTCGAGCTGCAGTTGCCGGTGGCGGTGCGAGATCGGCTGGAACATGTTTCGCGCAATCAGCGCGGTGGCAACCTGATCGGTGCCGGTTTGCTGGGGGCCTTGTCCGGCCTGCTGGTGGGACCGTGCATGACCGCCCCATTGGCCGGCGCCCTGCTCTATATCGCCCAGAGCGGCAATGCGCTGCATGGCGGGCTGATTCTGTTCGCCATGGGCATCGGCATCGGTGTGCCGCTGTTATTGCTGGTGACCGTCGGCAATCGTTTCCTGCCCAAACCCGGCGCCTGGATGAACCTGCTTAAAGGCGTGTTCGGTTTCCTGTTCCTCGCCACCGCGCTGCTGATGCTGCGCCCGGTGCTGGATGAGTCGCTGTGGCTCGGATTGTGCGGCGCGTTGTTGTTGATCGCCGCCTACAGCGCCTGGAAGCAGTCGCAAGGCTTTGGTCGCGTCGCCCATCTGTTCGGCGCCAGTTCATTGCTGTTGGGGCTGTGGGGCAGTCTGCTGGTGGTTGGTGCCGCCGGTGGCAGTGACGACCCGTACCAGCCGCTGCAGGTCTATAGCGTCAGCCGTGACGGCACCGGCGCAAGCCCTGTCAGTCACGACGCCTTCACCACGATCAAGGAACCCGCCATCCTGCAACGCGAACTCGATGCGGCGAAGGCCCAGGGCCAATGGGTGCTGCTGGACTACTACGCCGACTGGTGTGTGTCGTGCAAAGTCATGGAAAAACAGGTCTTCGGCAAACCACAGGTACTGCAAGCGCTCAGCGATGTGCGCTTGCTACGGCTGGACGTCACCGCCGACAATGCCGCCAGCCGTGAACTGCTCGCCCGTTATAAAGTGCCGGGGCCGCCAAGCTTCTTGTGGATCGGCCCCGACGGCGAAGAACGCCGCAGCCAGCGCATCACCGGTGAGGTCGATGCCGGCACCTTCCTGCAGCGCTGGACCACCACCCGAGACGCTCGTTAATGCTGACCTTTACCCTCGGCACCTTTGCCATCGCGCTTAACCACCTGCTGCTGATCAGTGCCCTGGCGCTGGCGACCTTTGTCGGCTGGCGGGTGGCCAAGCGTGGCGGCGAGAACCCGGAGTCGGTGCTGTTCAGCCTGTTCCTGCTGGGCATGCTGGCGGCCCGGGTCGGTTTCGTGATCGCCTACTGGGCGCAGTATCGCAACGATCCGTGGCAGATCATCGACCTGCGCGACGGTGGTTTCCTCGCCTGGCCGGGGGTGGTCGTGTTGTTGCTTGCTGCGTTGTATCGAGGCTGGCGTCGCCCGGGCATGCGCCGGCCGTTGGGCTTTGGCGTGGTCAGTGGCCTGGCGTTCTGGCTGCTGGCGACGTTCTCCCTGAACATTTATGAACAAGGCACACGCCTGCCGCAGATCACCCTGCGCAACGCCGCCGGCCAAACCATACAGCTCAGCGACTACCAGGGCGGTCCGCTGGTCATCAACCTTTGGGCTACATGGTGCCCGCCATGCCGCCGGGAAATGCCGGTGCTGGAAAACGCCCAGCTGCAACGCCCGGACCTGACCTTCCTGTTCGTCAACCAGGCCGAAAGCATGCAGAGCGTCGCCACCTTTCTCGAAACCCAGGGCCTGAGCCTGACCAACGTGCTGTTCGATGGCGGCGGTCGATTGAGCCAGGCGGTGGGTTCCATGGCATTGCCGACTACGCTGTTCTATAGCCCTGACGGGTACCTGTTGGGCAGCCATCTGGGCGAACTCTCTGAAGCCAGCCTGACCCGCGCCCTGGAAAACTTCGACACCCCGAACCCGGCCACCTCGGCCACGCCTTCAAGGAAATTGCCATGCTCCGCCTCCGCCACCTGCTGACGTTGACCCTGGGTGCCGCCCTGCTGCACTTACCGTCGGTACAGGCCGATGAATTGCCTGAAGCGATCAAGAAGATCGAAGCCAAGGGCGCCAAGATCGTCGGCACCTTTGACGCGCCCGACGGCCTGCGCGGTTATGCGGCGCAGTACCAGAACCGTGGCATGGCGCTGTACCTGACCCCGGACGGCAAACATGTACTGCTGGGCAATTTGTACGACGCCGAAGGCAATGACCTGAGCAGCGCGCCGTTGCAAAAACTGGTCTACGCGCCGATGGCCAAGGAAGTCTGGGGCAAGATGGAAGCGAGCAACTGGATCGGTGACGGCAACAAGGATGCACCGCGAATCGTCTATCTGTTCAGTGACCCGAATTGCCCGTACTGCAACATGTTCTGGGAGCAGGCGCGGCCGTGGGTCAAGGCTGGCAAGGTGCAATTGCGGCACATCATGGTCGGCATCATTCGCGAAGACAGCCCGGGCAAATCCGCCGCGCTGCTGGCCGCCAAGGACCCGCAAAAGGCGTTGGCAGACCATGAAAAAGCCGGCAAGGACAGTTCGCTCAAGGCACTGAAAGATGTGCCGCCGGCGATTCAGGCGAAACTCGCGGCGAACATGCAGTTGATGGAAGAACTGGAACTGGCCGCCACCCCGGCAATTTTCTACATGGATGACAACGGCCAGCTGCAACAACAGCAAGGCGCGCCGTCGCCGGAGAAACTGGTGAAGATTCTGGGGCCTAAGTAATCCCCGCCGGCCTCTTCGCGGGCAAGCCTCGCTCCTACAGGACTTGTGTAATTCGCGATTATTGCGAACGACTCGATCGCTGTAGGAGCGAGGCTTGCCCGCGAAGACGTCCGCCTGATCGACTAAATTCTCTCAGCCAAAAACTTCAGCAGTGCATCTGTAACGAACTGCGGATTCTCCAGATTGGAGATATGCCCCGCCTCCGGCACCAGCACATACGGGCAACCGATCAACTCGGCCATTTCTCTGGTTTCCGTCGGTGGTCGCGGTTTGTCCTGATCGCCACACATCAACAGCGTGGTTTCAAGGTTCAGTTCACCCAGGCGCGGCAACAGATCATCACGACCAAAGGTAATCCGCCCCATCGGCACGATGCTTTGACGCAGACGGTCGGCCGGCAGCGCAGCCAGTTTGGCGCGAAAATCCTGATACAGCGCCGACTGCTGATCAATGCCTGGACGGAAGAAGATCGGCACAATAATGTCGAGCAGTTGCGGCGAGATCACACCGCTGTCTTCGATCTGCTGGAACAGCGAGAAATAGTATTGGCGGGTCGGTTCCGGCTCGACGCCGACGTAGGTGTCCATCAGCACCAGACCGTTGAGCCGCTGCGGTGCTGACAGCGCCAGTCGAACGCCCCACATGGCACCGACCGAAAGACCGACCAGCGTGACCTTATGGATGTCCAGATGATCGAGCAATGCCAGGGCCTGGCGTGCCACGTCATCCAGCGACTTGGTGCACTCGGGCATCCGCCCGGATTGGCCATGGCCCCACAGGTCCAGGGCGATGACCCGATAGTGCTGCGACAGCGCCGTAATCTGCGGCGCCCACATGGCTTGGTCCCACAGGTAACTGCCGGCCAGCAGTACCGCAGGGCCTGTGCCTTGATCTATGTAGTGAAGCGCTTGTCCATCAACCGTTACAAAGGGCATCGACTGTCTCCCTAGTGAAATAATATCCATTAAAAAAGCACAGGAAGACTGAGCCGCATGAGGCCCGGCAGTCAACCCGCAGCTTTGTGGTGTCTGTGATGACGCCTTCGCGGGCAAGCCTCGCTCCTACGGTATTGTGTCGATCAATCGACGCGGACCTCGTAGGAGCGAGGCTTGCCCGCGAAGAGGCCATCACCAACGCTAAAGAACTACAGCCCCTCCAACGCCGCCATCAGGTCATTCAACCGATCCACCTTATCTTCGGTAATGTCGCTCGCCGCCAACCCGTCGATGTACTCGGCCAGCTCCGCCACCGTGCTGCACTCGAACATCGCCCGCAGCGGCACGTTGCGTTGCAGGGCTTTTTGCACCCGCGAGGCGATCTGTGTGGCCAGCAGCGAATGCCCGCCGAGCTCGAAGAAGTTGTCACGCACGCCAACCTTCTCGACCTTCAACACCTCGGCCCAAATGTCGGCCAAGGTCTGTTCCAGCTCGTTGCGCGGCGCCTGATAGTCCTGGCTCTGCAACTGGCCAATCTCCAGCGCCGGCAAGGCCTTGCGATCGAGTTTGCCGTTGGCGTTGAGCGGCAGCTTGTCGAGCCACAACCAGTGCAGCGGCACCATGTATTCCGGCAATTCGGCGCGCAGACGTTGCTTGATACGCTCCAGTCGTTCGTTCGGATTCAGCGCCGACTCCGCTGCGACCAGATAGCCGACCAAATGCTTGCCGTTGACGCCTTCCTGCACACCCACCGCCGCGTCGCGAACTTCCGGCTGCTCGTGCAGACGGGCTTCGATTTCACCCAGTTCGATGCGGTAACCGCGGATCTTCACCTGATGGTCGATGCGCCCGACGTATTCCAGCACGCCGTCACTGCGACGTCGGGCCAGGTCGCCGGTGCGATACAGGCGATCCCCCGGTGCGCCGAACGGGTTCGGCACAAACACTTGTGCAGTACGCAACGGATCGCTCACATAGCCGCGCCCCACGCCAATGCCGGCCACGCACAACTCACCCACTGCTCCCAATGGCACCAACTCCAGCGCGCCATCGAGCAGGTACAAACGGTTGTTATCCGTTGGCGTGCCAATCGGCAGATAACTGCCGCGCGTCGAAGCCAGGTCGACGCGGAAGAACGCCACATCGTCCGAGCATTCCGCCGGCCCATAGGCGTTCACCAAACCGATCTGCGGGTAACGCAGCAACCATTGATGCGCCAGCTCCGGCGGCATCGCTTCACCGGTCGGCAGCATCCAGCGCAGGCCATCGAGGCTCATGCGGTCCTGGGCGAGCATGCCCTGAATCAGCGACGGCACGCTTTCCAGCACGGTGATGCCCTGGCTCTGAACGTGAGCCAGCAAGCCTTGCGGATCGTGGGCGATGCTGTTCGGGACGATGTCCACCCGAGCACCGAACAACGGCGCGGCGAGGAACTGCCAGACCGAAATGTCGAAGCTTTGCGAAGCGGTCTGGGCGATCACGTCGGCGTCGCTCAATTTCAGGTACGGCACCTTGCTCAACTGGTTATTGAGCATGCCGCGCTGCTCAACCATCACCCCCTTCGGCAGACCGGTGGAACCCGAAGTGTAAATCACGTAGGCGAGGTTGTCCGGGCCGCTGTAGATGCCCGGATTGGCCACCGAAACATCGCTCGCCTGCACGTCTTCCCAGACCAGCAATCGAGGTCGGTTGGCACAACCGAACTCTTCCAGCAGCGCGACGGCTTGTTCACGACACGCCCGGGTGCAGACCAGCAACGGCGTGCGGCTCAGGTCAATGATCCGGCTCAAGCGCTGACTCGGCAGGCCTGGGTCCAGCGGCAGGTAACCGGCACCGGCCTTGAAGCTGCCGATGATCATGCCCAGCAGATCAAGGTTACGTTCGGCGAGCAGCGCCACCGGTTGATCCAGGCCGACGCCCGCGGCGATCAAGGCATGACCGAGACGGTTACTGCGCTGATTCAGCTCAACGTAGCTGTGTTGCTGATCAAGATAACTGGCGGCAACTCGCTGCGGATGCTCGACAACCTGCGCTTCGAACAATGAGACATAGCTCTGCTCCAGCGGGTACTCGTGTTCGCTCTGGTTGCAGCCATGAATCAGGAAGTCCTGTTCCTCGGTGCCCAGCAGCGGCAGATCGGCCATGTCGCCATGGAAGCCTTCGACCAGCGCCAGCAGCAGGCGCTTGAATTCGCCGAGCATGCGCTCGATCGTGGATTCATCGAAATAACGCTGGTCGTAGGACAGGTGCAAGCCCAGGTCATCGCCCGGATAACACACCGCCGTCAACGGGAAGTTGGTGTGGGTGCGGCCCGAATCCGAGGTCGCGTTGAGGCTCTGCGCACGGTCCAGTACCGAGACTTCCACCGGCGCGTTTTCGAACACGAACAGGCTGTCGAACAGCGGCTGGCCTTTAGGCAGTTCGCTGTTTTCCTGAATGCTCACCAGTGGCAGGTATTCGTACTCGCGCAGCTGCATGTTGCTGTCGAGCAAGCCAGTGAGCCACTGCCGAACGCTGCAACGCTGATCGTCTTCGGGCATTTTCACCCGCAGGGCGATGCTGTTGATGAACAGCCCGACGGTGCGCTGCATCTGCGGCATGTCCACCGGACGCCCGGCCACCGTGACGCCGAACAGCACGTCGCGATCGCCGCTCAAGCGACGCAGCACCAGCGCCCACGCCGCCTGGGCGAAGGTGTTGATGGTCAGCTGATGGGCCTGGGCCAGTTCGCGCAGTTGCGCACCGTCGCGGGCATCGAGTCGGGTATACCGGTCGCCGACGATCATGCCGCCGCTGTCGCCGGCATGTTCACGCAGAAACGGCCGGTCGCTCGGAATCGGTGTGGTGCGCTCGAAACCTCGCAGGTTCTGCTGCCACCACTGCCGCGCTTCGGCCAGGCTCTGGCGTTGCAGCCAGCCGATGTAATCGCGATAACGCGGCGGCACAGCCAGTTGCGCTTCCCGGCCTTCGCCGAGGGCGGTGTAGATCTCGAAGAAATCGTTCATCAGCAGCGAACGGCACCAGGCATCGATGAGGATGTGGTGGTTGCTCATCATGAACCAGTAACGCGCCGCGCCCACGCGGATCAAGCGCAAGTGGAACGGTGCCTGGTTGAGCAAATCGAACCCGGCCTCGCGCTCGTTTTTCAGCAGCACCTGCAACTTCGGTTCTTGCTCGGTTTCGGCAACCGCGCTCCAGTCCAGATATTCGATCGGCGTGCTGCCCGGTTTGTGGATCACCTGCAGCATGTCTTCGCCGACGTTCCAGCAGAACGAGGCGCGCAAGGCTTCGTGACGGGCGATCACCGCTTGCCAGGCCTGAGCGAAACGCTCGGGGTCGAGTTCGCTGTTGATGCGGTAGCGATCCTGCATGTAGTAGAGGCCGGTGCCCGGTTCGAGCAAGGTGTGCAGCAGCATGCCTTCCTGCATCGGGGTCAGCGGGTAGACGTCTTCAATCATCGCCGCTGGCACTGGCAATGCGTCGAGTTGCGGCTGAGTCAGTCTGGCCAGCGGGAAGTCCGACGGCGTCAGGCCGCCCGCGTTGTCGCTCAGGCAATGCTGGATCAGGCTGTGCAATTCGCCCAGATACGCCTCTGCCAGTTCGGTGATGGTTTGCCGGTCGTGGCGTTCGGCGCTGAAGGTCCAGCGCAACACCAACTCACCGCCATACACCTGACTGTCGATGCTCAGCTCGTTAGGCAGCGGCGCGTGTGGATCGTGGGCCGCGCCCACCGGTTCATCGAGCGGCCGGAACAGCGCATCACTGCCGAAACTCTGGTCGAACTGCCCCAGGTAGTTGAAGGTGATCGGCGCCACCGGCAACGCAGCCATGGTCTGACGGCACAGGCCATCGGCCAGATAACGCAGCACGCCATAACCCAAACCTTTGTGCGGTACCGCGCGCAGTTGCTCCTTGATCGCTTTGATCGAGGCACCCTGTTCACTCACGGGTGTGAGGCGCAGCGGATAGGCGCTGGTGAACCAGCCAACGGTGCGGGTCAGGTCGATCTCGTCGAACAGAGTTTCGCGACCATGGCCTTCGAGTTGAATCAACGCCGATTCGTGACCGCTCCAGCGGCACAGCACACGGGCCAATGCGGTCAGCAGCAGGTCATTGACCTGGGTGCGATAGGCCGTCGGCACCTGTTGCAGCAGTTGACGGGTGCGCTCGCTGTCGAGGCGCACGCTGACGGTTTGCGCGTGACGATTCTCCTGCCCACCCTGAGGCCGATCACAGGGCAGTTCAGCGCTTGGGCCGGCCAGTTGCGTCTGCCACCAGCTCAATTCTTCACGCAGGGATTCGCTACCAGCATATGCCTGCAAGCGTGCGGCCCAGTCCTTGAAAGCACTGGTTTTCGACGGCAGTTTTACCGACTGTCGAGACTCCAGTTGCCGATAAACCGTTTGCAGATCGTCCAGCAGCACTCGCCACGACACCCCGTCCACCACCAGGTGGTGAATGGCAATGAACAGCCGTTGTTGCCCCTCAGGATCATCCACCAGCAGTGCCCGCATCAGCGGCCCTTGCTCAAGGTCGAGGCTGCGCTGGGCATCGGCGAACAGCGCCACGCATTTGTCTATGGCCGGCACTTTCACCTGCCACAGCACGGCAACGTCGGAGACCGTCTGGTGCTCGGCCTGCCAATGGCCGTCAACCTCGGTGAAACGTAACCGCAAGGCGTCGTGCTGTTCGATCACCGCCAGCAGCGCTTGCTCCAGGCGATGCGGGTCGAGCGCCACGGTCGGCTCCAGCAGCAACGCCTGGTTCCAGTGTTGACGCTGTGGAATGTCGGTATCGAAGAACCAATGCTGAATCGGCGTCAGACGCGATTCACCGCTCAGCAGACCTTGCTCGGCGGTGACCTGCTCGGTGCGGGTTGCGACGGCGGCCAGCGTCTGCACGGTTTGGTGCTGGAACAGGTCACGCGGGCTGAAGTGGATGCCCTGCTGCCGCGCACGGCTGACCACCTGGATCGACAGAATCGAATCGCCGCCCAGTTCGAAGAAGTTGTCGTTGAGGCCGACCTGCTGGACGTTCAGCACTTCACACCAGATGCCGGCCAGGGTCAGCTCGAGTTCATTGCTCGGCGCCACGTACTGCTGACGATTCAACTCCGGGTCCGGGGCCGGCAGTGCGCGACGATCGAGTTTGCCGTTGGCGGTCAGCGGCATGCTGGCCAGCAGGATCAAGTGCGTCGGCACCATGTAATCCGGCAACTGAGATTTGAGGTGCGCCTTCAATGCTTCGCGCAATGCAGTTTGTTGCGCTTCATCCTGTTCGGCGACGTGGGTAACCAGATAGCCGACCAATTGCTTGCCGCTCGGCGCATCGAGGGCCAGCACCACCGCTTCACGCACGGATTCGTGTTCCAGCAAACGGGTTTCGATCTCGCCCAGTTCGATGCGGAAACCACGGATCTTCACTTGATGGTCGATGCGGCCGAGGTACTCGACCAAACCATCGGCACGCTGACGAACAAGGTCGCCGGTGCGATACAGACGCCCGCCGTTCGCTGCAAAAGGATCGGCGACAAACCGTTCGGCAGTCATGCCCGGACGCTGGTGATACCCCTGCGCCAGACCGGCGCCGCCGACGTACAACTCGCCCGTCGCGCCTTGCGGCACCAGCGCCAGATCGGCGTCGAGGATGTAGGCGACGCGGGCGCCAATAACACTGCCGATCGGCACGCTGCCCAGCCCTTCTTCCAGCTGCTCCGGCGCGAGGCTGGCGAGCGGCATGACCACGGTTTCAGTCGGGCCATAAGCGTTGAAAAACAGGCTCGGCTTGAACGCCGCGCGAATCCGTTGCAAGTGTTCGCCGGTCAACGCCTCGCCACCGGTGATGCACATGCGCACCGGCAGGGTTTCGCCCTGGGTCGCCAGCCATTGCGCCAACTGGCTGCCGTAGCTTGGGGTGAAACCAAGAATATTGATGCTGTGCCGACGAATCAGCCCGCAGATTTCTTGCGCATCCCACTGGCCTTGCGCACGCAGGACAACCTGCGCACCGCTCAACAGCGGCACCAGCAGACGCTCGGTAGCAGCATCGAAGTTGATCGAGTAGAAGTGCAATTCGCAGTCGTCCGAACGCATGCCGAAGCGTTCGATCACGGCGCGGCAATGCATGGCGATTTCACCGTGGGACACCACCACGCCTTTCGGTTTGCCGGTGGAGCCCGAGGTGTAAATCAGGTACGCCTGGTGCTGCGGCAGGCTGATAAACGGCAGCTCAGTGGCCGGGTAGTTGGCCAGTGCAGCGGCATCTTCTTCCAGGCACCAGCGACCGACGCTGGCCGGCAACTCGCCGAGCGCGGCGAACATCGCCGCATCGCTGAGCAGCAAACCGATGCCGCTGTCTGCGATCATGTAGTGCAAGCGATCCAGCGGGTATTCCGGGTCCAGCGGCACATAGGCGCCGCCCGCCTTGAGAATTGCCAGCAGGCCGACGACCATCTCCAGCGAACGCTCCAGCGCCAAACCGACCCGCACCTGTGGCCCGACTCCGCGCTCGCGCAGCATCCGGGCCAGACGATTGACGCGACTGTCGAGCTCGGCGTAGCTCAGGGTTTGCCCGGCGAACGTCAAGGCCGGCGCGTCCTTGCGCACCAACGCCTGTTCGCTGAACAGGTGATGGATGCATTGATCGAGGCGATGCTCGCCCGGCTCAATGCCAAGGCTGTCGAGCAGGTTTTGCTGTTCAGTGGCTTCCAGCAATGGCAGTTCGCTGAGGCGTTGTTGCGGGTCGCTCAGCAACGCTTCCAGCAGATTGCGCCAGTGCCCGGCCATGCGCGCAATGCGCGGCTCGTCGAACAAATCGGTGCTGTAGGTCAGGCAGCAACCGAGGCGATGGTCGAGGTCGGTGACTTCCAGATTGAGGTCGAACTTGGTCGCTCGCGCATCGTTGGCCAGGTACTCGACCGTCATCCCGGCCAGGGTCCGGCTCTGCTGGAATTCCCAGCGCTGCACATTGCACATCACTTGGAACAGCGGGTTGTAAGCCGCACTGCGCGGTGGCTGCAAGGCTTCCACCAGATGATCGAACGGCAGGTCCTGATGGGACTGGCCTTCGATTACGGTATGGCGAACCTGCTCGAACAACTCGCCGACAGACATCTGCCCGTCGAGCTGGCAACGCAGCACTTGGGTGTTGAGGAATGCGCCGATCAGCCCTTCGCTTTCCGGGCGAATGCGGTTGGCCACCGGCGCACCGATGCGCAGATCGGTCTGGCCACTGTAGCGGTAAAGCAGCACCGCCAGGGCGGCAGTCATGGTCATGAACAGGGTCAGACCGTTGTGTGCGTTGAAGGCACGGACCCGCGCCGCGAGATCATCGCTGAGGTCAAAGCGGAACAGTTCGCCCTGATGGCTTTGTACCGGCGGACGCGGACGATCGGCCGGCAATTCCAGCAGCGGATGTTCGCGGCCCAGTTGCGCGGTCCAGTAATCGAGCTGGCGCTGACGTTCGCCGGACTCCAGCCACTGACGCTGCCACACGCTGTAATCCAGGTACTGCACCGGCAGCGGTTGCAGCGGCGAATCGCGATCATCGACGAACGCTTCGTAGAGCGCGCTCAATTCCCGGGCAAAAATGTCCATCGCCCAACCTTCGGTGACGATGTGATGCAGGGTCAGGACGAAGTAATGTTCCTGCTCGGCAGTCTTGACCAGGCAAGCACGCAGCAGCGGTCCGGTTTCCAGATCGAAAGGTTTATGGGCTTCGTCATCGGCCAGTTGCTGTACCCGTTGTTCACGGGTGTCGACTGCCAGTGCGGAAAAATCCTTCCAGTCCATGCGCAGGCCGGTGTCCGGATGAACCTGTTGCCGGGCCACGCCGTAGATGCTCGGGAACGTCGTACGCAGGGTTTCGTGACGGATGATCAACGCTTGCAGCGCCGCTTCGAAACGACCGACATCCAGCACGCCGCGCAACCGCGCCATGCCGCCGACGTTGTAGGCCGGGCTGTCCGGTTCCATCTGCCAGAGGAACCACATCCGTTGCTGGGAATAGGACAACGGCACCGATTGGCTGCGGTCGACCTTCTCGATCGGTGGCTGTTTGTTGGTTTCGCCGCTGGCCTGGATCAAGCGAACCTGCTCGGCAAAAGCGCCCAGTTCGCGGTTCTCGAACAACATGCGCAGCGGTAACTCGACGTCGCAGGCCTGGCGGGTGCGGGAGATGATTTGGGTGGCCAACAGCGAATGGCCGCCGAGGGCGAAGAAGTCATCGCGCAAACCGATCTGCGATTGACCCAGCACTTCACGCCAGATGCCGGCGATTTGTTGCTCAAGGGCAGTGACGGGTTCGACGTGCTCACGGACTTGCCACTGAGGTTCCGGCAAGGCGCGGCGATCGAGTTTGCCGCTTGGGCTCAGGGGCATTTCATCCAGACGCATGAGTTGCGCCGGGACCATGTATTCCGGCAGCTCGGCGGCCAGCGCGGTTTTCAGGCGGGTGGTTTGAGCATCGAGGGTTTCGCTGGTTTCAGTGGCGGTGTAGTAACCGATCAACTGCCCGCCGGCCGCCGTTTCGCGCACCAGCACCACCGCTTGGGCGACTCCAGACTGCGCCAACAGACACGCCTCGATTTCTTCCGGCTCGACACGAAAACCACGCAGTTTGACTTGCTGATCGAGACGTCCGAGGTATTCGATCACGCCATCAGCGGTCCAGCGCGCACGATCACCGGTGCGGTACAGACGTGCGCCCTGCTGGCCCAGCGGATCGACCACAAAGCGTTCCGCAGTCAGACCTGGGCGACCCAGATAGCCACGGGCCAAACCGATACCGCTGATGCACAGTTCACCCGGCACACCGACCGGTACCGGATTGAGGTCGCTGTCGAGTACTCGGCACAGCACGTTGCCCAATGGCCGGCCAATCGGCGAGCGCTCGCCATCGGCCGTTGTGCAATGCCAATGGGTGACGTTGATCGCCGTTTCGGTCGGGCCATAGCGATTGTGCAGTTGCACTGCCGGCAAGTGTTCCAGCACGCGATTGCGCAGTTCGGCGGGCAAGGCTTCGCCGCCGGAGAACAGTCGGCGCAGGCTGGTGCATTCGGCGCTGAGCGGTTCATCGATGAACAACGCAAGCAGTGGCGGAACAAAGTGCAGCGTGGTCACGCCGTACTGCTGAACAAGCTGCGCGATGCGATGCGGATCACGGTGTTCACCGGGGCCGGCGATCAGCAGGCGGCACCCGGTGATCAGCGGCCAGAAGCACTCCCACACCGACACGTCGAAGCTGATTGGCGCTTTTTGCATCAGCACATCGGTTTCGTTCAGACGGTAGGAGGCTTGCATCCATTGCAGCCGTTCAGCGAGGGCAGCATGAGTGTTGCCAACGCCCTTCGGCTGACCGGTGGAACCCGAGGTGTAAATCACGTAGGCCAGGTTGTCGCCGTGCAGGTGCAGACCGGGCGCATGGCTTGGCCAGTTCTCCAGATGCAGGGCGTCCATGGCGATCACGCTGACGCCGTCGGTAGCCGGCAGTCGGTCGAGCAACCCGGTTTGGGTCAGCAGCAACTCAACGCCACTGTCGCTGAGCATGTAGGCCAGGCGCTCGGCCGGGTAATCCGGGTCCAGCGGCACATAAGCGCCACCGGCCTTGATGATCGCCAGCAAGCCAATCAGCAACTGCGGCGAACGCTCGGCGGCGATGGCCACGCACACGTCCGGGCCGACGCCTTTGTCGCGCAGGTAATGCGCCAGGCGGTTGGCCTGCGCGTGCAGTTCGGCGAAGTCCAGGCTGCCGCCGTCCCATAGCAGCGCGGTGCGTTCCGGGGTCTGGCGCGCTTGTTCGTTGAGCAACTCAGGCAGCCATTGACTGGCCGGTGTGCACGGTGCGGCGCTCCAGGCGGATTGCCGATCGTGCTCACTCGGGGTCAGCAGCTGCAGGTCGCCGATGGCGGTCGTCGGTTGTTCGCAGATGGCTCGCAGCAGGTTGCTGAAATGCTCGGCCAGGCGCTCGATGGTCGCGGCGTCGAACAGCTCGCTGGCGTAGTCGAACGACAGGCTCAAGCGCCCGTTGCGGTCTTCTTCGCTGTGCAATTGCAGGTCGAACTTGGCTTCGCGACTGTGCCACGGCAGCTCTTCGGCGAGCAGTCCCGGCAAGCGACGCAGCGCACTGAGATCCCGTTGTTGGTGGTTGAACATGACCTGGAACAGACCTTGTTCGCGGGCCTGCGGGAAAGCTTCGAGCAGTTGTTCAAACGGCAAATCCTGATTCGCTTGCGCGCCCAACGCGGCTTGACGGGTTTGCGCCAGCAACTCAACGAACGGCAGTCGCGAATCCACCTCGGCGCGCAGCACCTGGGTGTTGATGAAGAAGCCGATCAACCCTTGGGTTTCCAAGCGGGGACGGTTGGCATTCGGCACGCCGATGCGGATGTCGCGTTGACCGCTGTAACGGTACAGCAGGCTCTGGAATGCCGCGAGCAGCAGCATGAACGGCGTCGACTCATGAGCCTGGGCGGTCTGGCGAATGGCATCACTCAGGCTCGCATCCAAACGCAGCGTATGACGGGCGGCGCTGTGAGTGTGTTGCGCCGAGCGCGGATGATCGGTGGCCAGGCTCAGGGTCGGATGCTCATCACCCAACTGTTCTTTCCAGTAAGCGAGTTGACGCTCGCCCTCCCCTTGCGCCAACCACTGGCGCTGCCAACTGCCGTAGTCGGCGTATTGCGCCAGCAACGCTGGAAGGCTGACGGTTTGGCCTTGAGAGCTTGCCGCGTACAGGCGCGAGAATTCATCGATCAGCACGTTCATCGACCAGCCGTCGGCGATGATGTGGTGCATCGTCACCAGCAGTTGATGGTCCTCATCGCCGAGGCGCACCAGGGTCACCCACAGCAGCGGGCCTTTTTCCAGATCGAACTGTGTACGGGCTTCGTCCTCGCGGATTTGCTGAGCGCGGGCTTCACGCTCGGCGGCTGGCAGGTCGCTGATGTCGATCACTTGCAGGTTGAATTCGCCGGCAGCAATGACCTGTTGCAGGGCTACGCCATCACGCTCGAAAAACCGTGTGCGCAGGGATTCGTGACGCTCGATCAGTTGCTGAAAACTGCCGCGCAAGGCGTCTTCGTCCAGTTCGCCGCGCAGGTGCAAGGCACCGGGAATGTTGTAGGCGCTGCTCTGAGGGTCGAGTTGCCAGGTGATCCACAGACGGATTTGTGCCAGGGATTGCGGCATGGCGTCACTGCGCGCCAGCGTGGTGATCGCACCTTGAGCCTGGCCGCCATCCTGTTGTTGCCGGGCGATCGCCGCAGCAAACGCGCCAAGGGTCGGCGCTTCGAACAACAGGCGCAGATTCAGCTCCAGCCCCAACGCTTCACGCAGGCGTGCGACCACTTGAGTGGCGGCGATGGAGTTGCCGCCGAGCAGGAAGAAATGGTCATCGGCACTGACCTGCTTGACCTGCAATTGCTCGCACCAGATCTGGCCGATCAAAGTTTGCAGCTCAGAGCCCGATTCAGTTTCAGATGGGTTTGCGATATCTGCCGACGGGAATAGCGCATAGCTGTCGAGGCTGCCATCGGCCAGGCGATTGCGGCACGCCGAGCGTTGCAACTTGCCGCTGGACGTCTTCGGCAGCGCCCCCGGATTGAGCAATACCACCACACTCGGCGCTTGCTGATACGCCTCGGCCACCGCTTGACGGATGGCTTTGATCAGCGCCTCGGGCGGCAGGATTTTCTGCACGCTGCGGCTGATTTCCGCAGCGATGCCGATGCCTTCCTGACCCTCGATGTTGACTGCAAATGCGGCCACGCGACCTTTGCGCACCACCTCCACTTCACGCTCGATGGTCTGCTCGATGTCCTGCGGATAAAGGTTGTGACCGCGAACGATCAGCATGTCTTTCAGGCGCCCGGTGATGAACAACTCACCGTCACGCAAAAAGCCCAGGTCGCCGGTGCGCAGCCAGGTGCGGCCGGCGTGCTGGACGAATGTCTTGGCCGTGGCTTCAGGGTTGCGCCAGTAGCCATGGGCGATGCTCGGCCCGGTGGCCCAGACTTCACCGATCGCGTCGTCGGCGAGTTCTTCGAGCGATACGGAATCGACAATCAGTACCGCGTGATCCGGCTGGCTGATGCCGCAACTCATGATCGGACTGCCATCGCCCGGCTCGGCACGGTTCTGCGCCAAGGCCTGATCATCCACACGCAACGACGGAATGCCCTGGCCACGTGGGCTACCGGCAACGAACAGCGTGGCTTCCGCCAAGCCGTAAGAGGCCATGAAACTGTCCGAGGTAAAGCCACAGGCCGCGAACTTCTCGGCGAAGCGTTCCAGGGTGTCGAGGCGAATCGGTTCAGAACCGGAATACGCCACGCGCCAGCCACTCAGGTCGAGGCGTTCCAGCGCCGATTCGCTGACCCGTTCGCTGCACAGTCGGTAGGCGAAGTCCGGCCCGCCGCTGATGGTGCCGCCGTATTCGCTGATCGCTTCCAGCCAGCGCAATGGCCGGCCGAGAAAGTATGCCGGCGACATCAATACGCACGGCACGCCGCTGAAAATCGGCTGCAACAGTCCGCCGATCAAGCCCATGTCGTGGTACAGCGGCAGCCAACTGACGATCACGTCGTCGGGGTTCAGATCGATGCCGAATCCGTGGCGAATCAGCAGTTCGTTGGCCACCAGGTTGCCGTGACTGACTTGCACGCCTTTAGGCAACGCGGTGGAACCGGAGGTGTATTGCAGGAAGGCGATGTGATCGCCTTGCAAGTCCGGCGCAACCCAATGCTCGGCCAGGGCGCTGTCGAGGGTGTCGACACACAGCAGCGGCGGCGCCTCGTTGATTTGCAGCAACGCGTCGCGCAGGTCGGCGCTGGTCAATAGCAAGCGTGGTTCGGCATCGCTAATGATCGACAGCAGACGTTCCTGGTGATGACGACGAGTCGATTCAGGCGGATAGGCTGGCACCGCAATTACACCTGCGTACAGGCAGCCAAAAAACGCCGCGACGTAATCCGGGCCGCTGGGAAACAGCAATACCGCGCGATCGCCGAACGACGCCTGGGCCTGCAACGCACCGGCAATGGTTCGCGCCCGTTGGTCGAGCTCACGATAACTGAGCACCACAGCCTGATCCTGGGTTTCGGCGAGAAAACGCAAGGCCACCCGGTCCGGCGTCAGGGCCGCGCGGCGCTGAAGGGCTTGGACCAGTGTGCTAGGGAGTTCGAACGCGTCGGTCATGAGGTTTCCTGCCTGAATTCGGCTTGCAAGTGGAATCGGTTTTCGTACGTCACACCCGTTCATGGGCATGCAGGACGCGGTCTTCGCCGACCGCGCAAGGCTTGGGAATGCTGTTTTGGCCGGGGCTTGCGCCCGGAACCATTCACCAATGAGAACGGATGAAGTCTTGAAATAATTAGTCGCCAGGCTTGAGCGCCAGCAGGCTTGCGGTCAGTAGGTGAGTCAGCGTGTCGCAGTTCGCACTCCGCTCTTTCCATGAGCATTAATTCTCTTTCTCAATTGACAATCATTATCATTCAGAATAATTTGTCGCTCGATGTGTAGGACGACTCCGATCCCCCTGTCGTCCCACGACCCCATTTGCAGCAAGGTGATTTCCAATGACGGAACAAGTATCCACAAGCAGGTGCGATTCACCGCTACTTCAGGCCTTCGTCGACAACCGACTGATTCTGGTCAAGATTGCCGCCCGCATCACCGGTTGCCGATCACGCGCCGAAGACGTGGTGCAGGATGCGTTCTTCCGGCTGCAATCGGCGCCGCAGATCACGTCGTCAATCAAGGCGCAGCTCAGTTATCTGTTCCAGATCGTGCGTAACCTGGCGATCGACCATTACCGCAAGCAGGCGCTGGAGCAGAAGTATTCGGGCCCGGAAGAGGAAGGTCTGAATGTGGTGATTCAGGGCGCTTCTCCGGAAACCTCGCACATGAATTTCTCGACCTTGGAAAACATTGCCGATGCGCTGACGGAGCTGCCCAGCCGTACCCGTTACGCCTTCGAGATGTACCGCCTGCACGGCGTACCGCAAAAAGACATCGCCAAGGAACTCGGGGTCTCGCCAACCCTGGTGAACTTCATGATTCGTGATGCGCTGGTGCATTGCCGCAAAGTGTCGGGCAATCGTGCGGATACCTTTGCGCGCCGTTAAAAGCTTCGCGGGCAAGCCTCGCTCCTACAGGATTGTGTCGATTACATTATTTGTGAACGACACAACACTGTAGGAGCGAGGCTTGCCCGCGAAGACTGACTCAAGACCGCAACAGACCTTGAGCCTTACGCATCAAGCCAACGAACACCGATCAAAAAACCGCTCACGCCCCAACACCATCAGCGCCGCGCGCTTGTGCGGGAAATCGAACTCTTTTTCGCAGTGGAAACACTGATTGTGCATATGCCCGATCATCTTCGCGTTGTCGGCGCGAGGCTCGGCGACCACCCGTTGAGTGCGTGGATCATCGAGAAACAGGTAATGCACCAGCGCCGAGAGCCAGCTCGCCACCTTGTGCGGGCCGCGGTGATGTTCTTCGCCCACCAGCATGTGAATGCCACGGTCGTAATCAGCGGCGTCATAGAACGGCGCAATGCGATCTTCCTTGGCCCAGTAGGCTTCGAAATAGGCAAACGGCTGATCATCGAAGCAACCGATCAACGTCAAGGTGTGCGGGTCGGCTTCGAGCTTGCTCAGGTATTCGCGATGCTTCTCGAGACCGCCCTCCTCCTGCCAGAAATTCGCCACCCGCGGACTGTTCTGCCAGCGGTTGAAACGCGCCAGGTCATGCTCGATTTCTACCGTGCGCAGGGAGACCCACGCACCGAGCCGCGCATCGAAGCGTCGATACACCTCACCACGGGGTTTCACCGCACGCAATGGATGGCGCTTGCCGCTACTGATGACCATTTGCTGCGGATAGCTGCCAGCGCACGACTCCCCCAGCCAAGGCTGGGGCAATTGCCAGAACAGCGTGCGTTCGCAGCGATACTGGCCGGTGAGTTCGGTCGCGATCAGCAATCCGCTGAGCAAGGCTTCGGCGGGCACGTCATCGAGGTGCCAGGTCAGACGCTGACACGCCGCGTCACGGGCAAACAGCCAATAACAGGCCGCCCAGAATGCCTGACCGTCAGGACGGCCGAAACGCTCCTCCAGCCGCAGATGCAACTCCGGCTCGCGGGTCAGCCGCAGTTCGATCAACGGCTGCCCTTGCAGGCTGAGGCTCAGGCGGCTGGCGGTTTCATCGGCTACAAGACAGTTACCTGACGGCAAGGCCAGGGTGGTCAGGTCATTCAGATTGGACATGGGTGGGGCTCACGGTAATCGTCGACAGTTCAACGTGTGACGTGAGCCGGGGAGGGAAATTTAAGCGCAGTCGCCAAATGCGCGTCTCATGGCACTAATCAGGGGCACGAATCAGGGTTTGCCCACCGGCACCAGGGCAATTTTGTAGGGGTCGAAAATCTTCAGCATCTGGCCGTTGTTCCGCAGGCCTTGCAGCAACTTTCCAAACGCTTCACCGGTAATCGGCGCCTGCGGGCGAATCAGCGCGTAATGGTGATAGACCTGATCGATGCGTTGCGACACCAGCAATTGCTCGCCGACTTTCTCGTTACGCAGCAGATAATCGCTCAGATAGGAGCGAGTCACCAAGGCAATGTCCGCTCGTCCACGCAGCACCATCAGCAGGTTGCTGTCGTGGGAATAAGTCAGCGTGGCCTTGTAGGTCTCGGCCAGATACTTGGGATCGGCATTGAAACTGGCAAACTCGTAGTGATAGCCGCTGTACAGCGCCAGACGCTTGCCCTTCAGGTCCTTGAAGTAATTCTCATCGCGACCGGGTTGCTTCTGCGCGACAAAGATTTCTGCATCTTCCAGGCCCATGTCGACGAGGGTATGCGCAATGTCCTTCCAGCCCCAGTCCGGGTTCTCGAAAATCGCCATATCGACCCGGCCTTCCTTGAAGTCATTGAAACGCCGGGGAATGGAGGTGGGCACCAGCACAAACTGATAGTCGGTTTGCAACTGATTCAGCGCTTCCACCAGTTGCGGCAACAGACCGGTGTCGGCACCGGACTCCGGGCGCACGGTATAGGGTGGAAAATGCGCGGCACCGACCCGCACCAACTGTGCAGCCTGAGACGGCAACACGCAGCACACTGCAAGCACCCCCAGCAAAAGCCGGGATGCTGTCCGAATTGGCGAAGACATCAAAACAGCCTACTCCCCGAAAAAAATATCCATCAATGCATTCAAGCTAGGCGGTTTCGCCAACTTAGCCAGTTTCTTGTCGAGATAGACGGCTCACTGCCGTTCCTCAAGCACCAGAATCAACGCCTCATCGGCCAATTGATCAAGGCTCATGCTGCCATCTGCACGAAACCAGGTGGTGGTCCAGGACAACGCGCCCGTCAGGAAACGGCGAGTGATGAACACGTCGCCACGGATAAAACCGGCGTCCTTGGCCTCGCCCAGCACCTGCAGCCAGATGTCTTCATAAATATCACGCAGCGCCAGAACCTGCGCCTGGCCTTCTGCTGACAGCGAACGCCACTCATACACCAGCACCGCCATGGCCTCGCCGCTGCCGCCCATGATCGATTGCAATTCACAGCGAATCAGCGCCAGCACCCGCTCGCGCACACTGCCGGCCTCGGCCAGGGCTGCGCACATCAATGCGGTATTGTAGCGAATGGTTTCCTCCATCACTGCCCGCAGGATCTCATCCTTGCTTTTGAAGTGATGAAAAATACTGCCTGATTGAATACCCACCGCACTGGCCAGATCACGCACGGTGGTACGTTCATAACCTTTGTTGCGAAACAGGTGAGCGGCCACTTGCAGCAGTTTGCCACGAGCGCTGTCCGGGTCGGTCAATTGGCCGCTGTCGACCAATTCGCGCATCACCCTCAGGGCTTTTTGCTCGTCCACCCGTTCTCTCCTACAGTCGATCAATCAATTGCGCCGCTGCCCGCTAAAACAGCGGGGTTGCGCGGGCAATTTAAGCTGGCGGGGGCGACCAAGCAAGCGCTTGGGCAGAAGATATTTCAGCCGTTTACAAACCAAGCGCTTGCTTGGTAGTCTCGAAGCACTTCTGTCGGAGGTGGTTATGGAATTGGCTGCGCCCAAAACAATCCGCATCGGTTGCGCCAGCGCATTCTGGGGCGACACCTCGACCGCCGCCGCGCAACTGGTGGAAGGCGGGCGGCTGGACTATCTGGTGTTCGATTATCTGGCCGAAATCACAATGTCGATCATGGCCGGGGCGCGGATGAAAGATCCGGGAGCCGGCTACGCCAGCGACTTCATTGAAGTCCTCAGTCCCCTCCTCAACCAGCTCGCGGAACAGAAGATCCGCGTCATCAGCAATGCCGGCGGCGTCAATCCACAGGCTTGCGCCGCGGCCCTGCAAGCGGCTTGCGACAAGGCCGGGGTGACGCTGAAGATTGCCGTGCTGTCGGGTGACGATCTGCAACCGCAGTTCAAACACTTGAGCAGCCTTGGCCTGCATGAAATGTTCAATGGTGCGCCCCTGCCACCGATGTGCGTATCGACCAACGCCTACCTCGGCGCGCCGGGCATCGTCGAAGCCCTGCGCCTGGGTGCCGACATTGTGATTACCGGGCGCGTGGTCGACAGCGCCGTGGTCAGCGCCGCGCTGGTGCATGAGTTCGGCTGGTCGTGGCACGACTACGACAAACTCGCCCAGGCTGCATTGGCCGGGCACCTCATTGAATGTGGCGCCCAATGCACCGGCGGCAATTTCACCGATTGGTGCGACGTGCCCGACTACGAACACATCGGTTTTCCGATCGTTGAAGTCGGCGCCGATGGCCAGTTTATCGTCAGCAAACCCGATGGTTCCGGCGGTCTGGTCACGCCCCTGACGGTGGGCGAGCAGATGCTCTATGAAATCGGCGACCCGCAGGCCTATTTGCTGCCCGACGTGGTGTGCGATTTCAGTCAGGTCAAACTTGTGCAACAAGGCAAAAACGCAGTTCAGGTGCATGGCGCAAAAGGCTTGCCGCCGACCGATCACTACAAGGTCAGCGCCACATATCCGGACGGTTACCGCTGTACCGCCAGTTGCCTGATCGCCGGGATCGATGCCGTGGCCAAGGCCCGACGGGTCAGCCAGGCGATCATCAACAAGACCTCGGAAATCTTCAGCCAGCGCGGCTGGGCGCCCTACAGCGAAGTGAACATCGAACTGCTGGGCAGCGAAGCCACTTATGGCCCACATGGCCAGCGCCAGGACAGCCGCGAAGTGGTGATCAAACTCGCCGTGCGCCACCCAAGCAAACAGGCCTTGATTCTGTTCTCCCGAGAAATCGCCCAGGCCGCCACCGGCATGGCGCCGGGCTTGACCGGAATCGTCGGCGGGCGGCCGACGGTGTACCCGCTGATCCGGCTGTTTTCATTCCTGATCGATAAAACGGCCTGCACCCTGCAAATCGACCTCGCCGGTGAGCTCCACCCGTGCGCCCTGCCCGCCCTCGATGTACTCGATCCGGATGACTTGCCGCTACCGTTCGATCCACCCCAACCCACAGAACGCGCCGACGCCAGCGTAGCCCTGATCAAACTCGCCGTGGCGCGCTCAGGCGACAAGGGCAACCACAGCAACATCGGCGTCATGGCCCGCCATCCCGACTACCTGCCGTGGATCGCCGAAGCGCTGACACCTGAGGTGATGGTCGACTGGATGAGCCATGTCCTCGACCCGATCCACGGGCGTGTCGAACGCTGGTATTTACCCGGCACTCAGAGCTTTAATTTTCTTCTGGAAAACGCACTCGGCGGCGGTGGCGTGGCCAGTCTGCGGATCGATCCGCAAGGCAAGGCGTTCGCTCAACAACTGCTGGAGATCCAGATTCCGGTGCCGCAGCGCATCGCTGATCAGGTCAACTAGAGGACCGTCGCCATGGCTTATGACTCGATTTACAAACCCGACCTGTTCGCCGGCCAGAACATCATCGTCACCGGTGGCGGCAGCGGCATTGGCCGTTGTACCGCCCACGAGCTCGCAGCCCTCGGCGCGCAGGTGCTGCTGGTGGGGCGTAATGTCGAAAAACTGAAAAAGGTCGCCGCTGAAATCACCGAAGACGGCGGTAAAGCCAGCTGGCAGGTCTGCGATATCCGCGATGAAGACGCCGTCACGCAACTGGTCAGCGAACTGATCCGCAAACACGGGCCGATTCATGGGCTGGTCAACAATGCCGGCGGGCAGTACCCCTCGCCGCTAGCGTCGATCAATCAGAAAGGGTTTGAAACCATACTACGCACCAACCTGGTGGGTGGTTTTCTGATGGCCCGTGAGGTGTTCAATCAGTCGATGAGCAAGCACGGCGGCGCCATCGTCAACATGCTCGCCGACATGTGGGGCGGCATGCCTGGCATGGGTCACTCGGGCGCGGCGCGCTCGGGCATGGACAACTTCACCAAGACCGCCGCGTTTGAATGGGGCTATGCCGGCGTGCGGGTCAACGCCGTCGCGCCGGGCTGGGTTGCCTCAAGCGGCATGGACACCTACGAAGGTGCCTTCCGGGCCGTGATCCCGACCCTGTGCGAACACGTGCCGCTCAAGCGCATCGGCACCGAATCGGAAATCAGCGCGGCGATTGTTTTCCTGCTCAGCCCGGCAGCCGCTTTTGTCAGCGGCAGCACGTTGCGCATCGACGGTGCCGCCAGCCTCGGCGGGCGGGCCTGGCCG
>NZ_AKJB01000006.1:0-23370 GCF_000282555.1 Pseudomonas sp. GM102
CTCCCTCGCCACAAAAGCCCCCGAGCCACAGAAGTGCTTCATTGTAGAAGGCTCAGGGTCTATGCAGGGTTTTCTGCTTGAGGATATAAACCGTCACCAGCACTGCACTGGTCAGCATGAATCCGCGCGCCCACGGCAGCGGCACCAGGTAGCAGGACAGCAGGATGCTCGCCCACATCAGCCCGATGGCGTAGACCTTGCCCTTGAGGGGAATGCCATTGCCGCTCAGGTAGTCGCGGACCCACGGCCCAAGCCGTGGATGTTCAACCAGCCAGTGATAGAAGCGTGGCGAACTGCGGGCGAAACAGGCGGCTGCCAGCAACAGGAACGGCGTGGTGGGCAGCACCGGCAGGAAAATCCCGATCACCCCCAGCGCTACGCTCAGCCAGCCGATGGCCAGCAGCACGTAGCGCAACATCAGGGGGCGGTTGCCTATGGGGTTGTCCATAGGCAAAACCTTAGTGGTGACGTGGCTTGAGAATCGCCGGTTTTTCGTCTGGCGCGTTGCACAGCAGGTACAGCGCGGTCAGGGCTTCCGGGATCTGCACGATCATGTCGTCCATCAGGTTGGCGTCGGCGGCGATGTCGGAGAACTCAGGCTGTTCGTCGAACAGACCCGAACCGACCATGATCGGCAGCAGCATTTCGCTGACTTCGTCTTCGGCGGTTTCGAACCAGGCCGCTTCGCGCAGGAACACGCCTTCCATGAAACCGATGCACCAGCCGCGCAGGTCGGAATCGTCCGGGTCGTCGCCCAGGTCGAGGTCGCACGGCAGCTCGAACTCTTCGTCGGACGCCAGTTGGCGGGCGATGTGCGCCTTGAGCAGCAGCAGGGTGGATTCGATCGCTTCACGCTCGGTGTCGTCGGCGTAGTGCGGCTCTTCGGCGAAGAGCGCGTCGATCCATTCACGGTCGGGAACGCTTTCGGAACAGATCGACAGCGCAGTGAGGTAGCCGTGGGCGGCCACGTAGTCCAGCGCCTCGTCATGCAGCTCGTCGGCGTCGAGGAAGACTTGCAGGCGGGTTAGTTGCTCAGCGAAGGACATTAAAGGGCTACCTTGGGGAATATACGATGCGGGAATTCTAGGCCTTCTTGAGCGCTTGGGCCAGCCGCGCGGCATATTTGCAGCCTTATGATGGAATCTGTGGTCGGGACAATAGAAAACCCTGCGTTGCATTGGCTTTCGTGTGTCTTATCAGCGGCGCCCTTTGCAGGGGAGGGCTCGGGTATACTCGCGCGTTTTGTGATGCCCTGCTGGCGTCACGGCTGAAATGTGAAGGGGCATGCAATGCGCACTTACGATTTGTCAGTGCAGCTTTCGTGGTTCTGAACCAGCCTTGCAGGGATGTTTCGGTGATTTTTGGAGTTTTTATGCTCGAACAGGCTCAACGCGTCCTCAAGGACATCTTCGGCTACGACAGTTTCCGTGGCCGTCAGGGTGCAATCATTGAGCGCGTGGCCAGTGGCGGCGACGCCTTGGTGCTGATGCCTACCGGTGGCGGCAAGTCCTTGTGCTTCCAGGTGCCGGCACTGCTGCGCGAGGGCCTGGCCGTGGTGGTGTCACCACTGATCGCGCTGATGGACGATCAGGTCGCCACCCTCGAAGAGCTGGGCGTCGCCGCGGCGGCGTTGAACTCCACGTTGAGCGCTGAGCAACAGCGTGATCTGGCGGCGCGGATCAAGCGCGGCGAAGTGAAAATGCTCTACCTGGCCCCCGAGCGCCTGGTTCAGCCGCGCATGCTGGCGTTTTTGCAAAGCCTTGAAATAGCTCTGTTCGCCATCGACGAAGCGCATTGTGTGTCCCAATGGGGCCACGATTTCCGTCGGGAATACCTGCAACTGGGCCAGTTGGCGGAATTGTTCCCCAACGTCCCGCGCATTGCCCTGACCGCGACGGCCGACAAGCGCACCCGGGAAGAAATCGTCGATCGTCTGCATTTGCAGGATGCCGAGCGTTTCCTCTCGAGTTTCGACCGCCCCAATATTTTCTATCGCATCGTGCCCAAGGAACAGCCGCGCAAGCAGTTGCTGGCGTTCCTCGCCGAGCGCCGCAGCGACGCCGGTATCGTTTACTGCCTGTCGCGCAAAAAGGTTGATGAAGTAGCGGTGTTCCTCAGCGAGCAAGGTTTCCCGGCGCTGCCATACCATGCCGGTCTGCCCAACGACACGCGGGCCCATCACCAGAAGCGCTTCCTCAACGAGGAAGGTTTGATCATGGTTGCCACCGTGGCGTTCGGCATGGGCATCGACAAACCCAACGTACGTTTTGTCGCGCACCTGGATTTGCCGAAGTCCCTTGAGGCCTACTACCAGGAAACCGGTCGCGGCGGTCGTGACGGCCTGCCGGCGGATGCCTGGATGGCATACGGCCTGCAAGACGTGGTGATGCTCAAGCAGATGCTGCAAAACTCCGAAGGCGATGAGCGCCACAAGCGTCTGGAGCAGCACAAGCTCGACGCCATGCTCTCGCTTTGCGAAGAAACCCGCTGCCGCCGCCAGACCCTGCTCGCGTACTTTGACGAAGACATGCCCGAGCCCTGCGGCCACTGCGACAACTGCGTCGACGGCGTGCAGACCTGGGACGCCACCGAGCCGGCCCGTCAGGCGCTGTCGGCGATCTACCGCACCGGTCAGCGTTATGGCGTCGGTCATCTGGTTGACGTGTTGCTGGGCAAGGACAACGAAAAAGTTCGCAGCTTCGGTCATCAGCATTTGTCGGTATACGGTGTAGGCAAAGCGATGGGGGAGAGCGAATGGCGCTCCTTGTTCCGACAGCTTGTTGCCCGAGGCCTGGCGGACATCGACCTTGAAGGCTACGGCGGTCTGCGCCTGAGCGATACCTGTCGGCCGCTGCTCAAGGGCGAAGTGACTCTGGAACTGCGCCGCGACCTCAAGCCGCAAACCACCGCCAAAAGCAGCAAGAGCCAGGCCAGCCAACTGGTTCGCGGCGAAGAACGCGAACAGTGGGAAGCCTTGCGTGCCCTGCGTCGCAAACTGGCCGAGGAACATGGTGTGCCACCGTACGTCATCTTCCCCGACTCGACGCTGCTGGAAATGCTCCGCAGCCAGCCGACCTCGCTGGCGGAAATGGCCACGGTCAGCGGTGTCGGCGCGCGCAAACTGGAGCGTTACGGCGAGGCCTTCCTCGAAGTGCTCGGCGGTCAGGTCGAGGCGCCAAAAGTGGTGGCCGATGTGCGCCATGAGCTGATCACCCTGGCTCGGGCTGGCATGACACCGTTGCAGATCGCCGGTCAGCTGCAATGCTCGGAAAAGAACGTCTACACGATGCTCGCCGAGGCGATTGGCAAGCAACAGTTGTCACTGGAACAGGCGCTGGATCTGCCCGAAGAATTGATGGGTGAAGTCCAGGATGCTTTCCTCGACGGCGAAGGCGAGTTGCCGCCTGTATCGGAGATTGCCGCGCTGTTCGCAGGAAGAGTTCCGGAAGGTGTTTTGTATTGCGTTCGTGCCGCCCTGCAGTCGGAATTCGAAGTCTGAATGACCTGCGGCACAGATGTAACGATTCAGTACAGAGCAAACCTTGCCTATAGCCAAAGGTCATGCTTAGCTGACTAATAATTAGTTTTTCTCTATTTCAGTCTAACCATGAGTGTTTTATGCCGTTAACCGATCAACACCGCTTTGGCATGCAATTGGCTCAGATGTCTCGGGGCTGGCGTGCCGAACTGGACCGCCGACTGGCTGGCCTGGGTCTGTCCCAGGCGCGCTGGCTGGTGCTGCTGCATCTGGCGCGTTTCGATGATGCCCCCACCCAACGCGAACTGGCGCAAAGCGTCGGCGTTGAAGGGCCCACCCTGGCTCGACTGCTCGACAGCCTGGAAAGTCAGGGCCTGGTGCAACGCCAATCCGTGCTGGAAGACCGTCGGGCGAAAAAAATCGTCCTCTGTGCCCCGGCCCGGCCCTTGATCGAACAAATTGAAACCATTGCCACTCAATTGCGCCACGAACTGTTCGAAGGCGTTGATGAGGCGGACTTGAAGGTCTGCATGCGAGTCCACGGGCACATCCTGGCCAACCTGGAAAAATCTTGAGGCACAACCACGCGCCGGATTTTTGAGATACCCCGTTGGGCAGACTATAAAGAACTACTAGGCAATATCGTGTTCGTACCGGATGTGCGAACACGTACAGGTTGGTTCTGGTTATCTAAGGGATGCTCATGCTCGAGAGTTGGCACGTTGTATTGCGGTGTTGCGCCAGGCTGCTGCTGGTCGGTGGTGCCGTCACTTACTCGGCATTGGCCCCTGCGCTCGGGTTGGGTGAGATTACCCAGCATTCGGCGTTGAATCAGCCGTTCAATGCCGATATCGCCCTGGTGGACGCCGGTGGTCTGGAAGAGGGCGAGCTATCGGTCAGCCTGGCGACGGCGGACGAGTTCAGCCGCGCGGGCGTCGAGCGGGTATTCTTCCTTAACGACCTGAAGTTCATACCGATCCTGCGGGGCAACCGCAGCCTGATCCGGGTGACTTCCAGCAAACCGGTCAAGGAACCCTTCCTGAATTTTCTGGTGCAGCTCAATCAGCCCAACGGGCGTTTGCTGCGCGAGTACACCGTGCTGATCGATCCGCCGGGGTCGCCGGGCATTGTTCCCGTCAACGACGAGCCCGAGCCGCGCCCTCAATCTTCCGCGTTCCCGTCCGTCGAACCGGCTGTTGCACCGCCACCTGCTGCGAAGGGGGAGGCGCCCAAGCCTGATGTCGATAAACCAGCTGCCGCGCCTGCGAATGATGCGGTTGCCGAACAACTGGCCGCCAGCGTGCTACAAAACCAGCAACTGCAAACGACCATCAATGAGTTGAATGCGAAGCTTCAGGGACAGGATGAGCATATTGCCGGCCAGAAAAAACAGCTGATCGAGCTGCAAACCCAACTGGCGGAAGTCAAACAGGCATCGGCAGAGCCGGTCGTGCCCGCAGTGCCGGCGCCGGTGCCCGTTGCAGTAGAGGAGTCTGAACCGACTCCGTGGCTGCTGATCATCGGGTTGCTGGCAGTGGTGGCGTTGGTATTGCTCGGCATATTCCTTCGCCGTCAACGACAGCAGGTTCAGGCTCAGGTCCAGCCCAAGCCATTACCCGTACCGCCGTCGCGTCATGAACCGGTGCTCAGTCGCGCAACAGAACCGGCCAGTCCTGCGTCCCGGCCGCAACCGCTAGCCGGATCGGCCGAAGAGATTCCCGCAGGCGACGTGCTGGAAGGGGTGGGTATCTATCTGGCGTATGGCCGTTTGTCCGAGGCGGCCGGTTTGTTGCGAGACGCGTTGGTCAGGGAGCCCCAGCGCACCGATCTGGCCGTGCAGCTGTTGGAAGTCCTCGGTAAACAGGGCGACGTGCAGGCCTATGATGCGCAGGAAAGCAGCCTGCGAGACGCCGGTTTCGATGCTCAACAACTTCAGGACATCCGCGCCCGCCATCCGAAACTGATCAGCGCCGCACCGGTGGTTGCCGCCGTGGCTGTGGCGCCGCCCATGCCTGCAGTCCCTGAAGCGGCACCGAGCGATGAGTTCCAGTTGAACCTCGATGACCTGTCGATGGATTCGAATTGGGACCTGATCAGCCCCTTCGAAAACTCATCATCCAGCGCCAAACCGTCGAATGAGTCAGCGCAGGTAGACGAACCCGGGTTCACCTCGAATCTGCATGTATTGCCCGATGTTTTCGAAATGCCCGAAGAGCCGACGCTGGACGAGCCCGAGCTTGAATGGATCGCCGAACCGGACGCTCAATCTCTGGACGAGACCTTTCTCAACGAATTCAGCGACCCTGGCCAGCTGCTGGAGCTTGAGCCGCTGAATGCTGAGTTGATGGGTCTTGAACCGGTCGGGCCGAGCAGCGCGGGCAAACTCGAACAGGCCCAGACCTGCATCGACGACGGCGACCTGGACAGCGCCATCGAGCTGCTCAACGAGTTGCTCAAGGAAGGCGACGAACCGCTCAAGGAAACGGCCCGGACGCTGTTGGCCGGTATCCGATAACACCCTTACCCATGTAGGAGCGAGGCTTGCCCGCGAAGAACGATGACGCGGTTTATCAGGACAACCGCATTATCGTTCTTCGCGGGCAAGCCTCGCTCCTACAGCATCAGGGGCAAGGCGGTTATCATGGCGCCGCCCTCAGGCCCAGGAGTTTTGCCAATCATGACCGCACGTAAACCGGAAATCGTCATCACCTATTGCACGCAATGCCAATGGCTGTTACGCGCCGCCTGGTTGGCCCAGGAACTGCTCAGCACCTTCGGCGATGACCTGGGCAAAGTGTCTCTGGTGCCCGGCACTGGCGGGGTTTTTCACATTTTCTGTGACGATGTGCAGCTCTGGGAGCGCAAGGCCGACGGTGGTTTTCCCGAGGCCAAGGTGCTCAAGCAGCGGGTCCGCGATCAGATCGATCCAGACCGCGACCTGGGCCACAACGACCGCACTCAGTGAGACGCGGCTTCTACCACCACGGCGTTCTTGCTTGAACTGCCGGACAACCGGCTGGAAACCACGATGGCCACGATGATCAGTACGCCGCCGATCAGCATGCGCAGCGTCGGGTTTTCATCGAACAACAGCCAGGCCAGGGTGATGCCGTAAACCGGCTCCAGAGCAAACACCACTGACGCGGTCCGGGCTTTGATCACCGCCAGGCTGGCGACGAACAGGCTGTGGGCGACGCCGGTGCAGAACACCCCGAGCAGGCCGATCCACAGCCAGTCGATGGCGCTCACTTCGCTCAACTGGGGCGCCGCCACCGGCAGCAGGCAGATCGCAACCACCACGTTCTGACACAGTGCAGCCTGCACCGGCGGAATGCGTCCGGAGCTGGCGCGGTTGGTCAGGGACAGCAGGGCGAACAACAAGCCGGAAGCCACCGCCCACAACAGGCCAGTGGTGGCACCGCTGGCCAGATCGAAATCCGGCGTGACCAGTACCAATCCAATACTGACCAGCACCACCAGCAGGATTTCGTTGGCGCGAATGCGCTCGCGGAAGATCAGCCCTTCGAGGATCACGGTAAACGCCGGGAAACTGGCAAACCCCAGGGTCGCGATCGCCACCCCGGCGACCTTCACCGCGATGAAGAAACTCACCCAGTGCCCGGTCAGCAGCAAGCCACTGAGCAGCAGTCGACGCAGGTCCACGGCGTCGAGTTTCTGCCAACGGGTACCGCTTGCGAACCGTGCGAAAAACGCCAGGGCGAGGACGGCAAACGCGGCACGGCCGAACACGATGATGGCCGGTGAAGCGGCGGCAAGTTTGCCGAATACGCCGGTCAGGCCGAACATCAGTGCACCAATATGCAGAGCGCCAAGGGCGGTACGGGGAGTCATTGCAATCCTTGATAAATGTATTGGACCAGACCATTGAACCGCGCAATGACTTGCCGTGTCTGTCGGCAAACTATCGTCTCTTGTCGCCGGCCTCGCGCCTGACGGATTTTTTTGCCCTAACACTCGCCAGTCAGGCCTGGCACTGCCTGTGGCGAGGGAGCTTGCTCCCGCCGGGCTGCGCAGCGGCCCCTCTCTACCTGGTAAAGAAGGGGCCTGCTGCGCAGTCCAACGGGAGCAAGCTCCCTCGCCACAGGTTACTGATTGCTCGTTCTATCTATCAGCCAACCGGCATTTGCCTCGCGCCGGAGTTTGCCCGGTGAGGCACCGAACTCACGCAGCACCGCCGCGGCGAACGCACTCTGCGAGCTGTAGCCGACCCGACAGGCAATCTCGCCAATGGGCAGCGCCGAATCGCGCAACAAGCCAACGGCAATGTGCAGCCGACGACTGCGAATGTAGTCCATCGGCGTTTGCCCGCATTCCGCCACGAACCGCGCATGCAACCGAGCGCTGGACAGGCCGGCAATGCGCGCCAGATCGGCGACTTGCAGCGGATAGGCTGCGTATTGATCGATGTGCGCATTCAGCGCCGCGTAAGGCAGACGCCGACCGCCCACGCTGTCGGGTTTGGCGTTGTTCAGGCTGGCCAGCAATAGCACCGCGCCTTGCTGCGCAATCAGCGGATCACTGATCTGACTGCCCGCCAGCCAACTCACCAGTTGGCTTTGCCCGGCGTCCAGCGACAGGCGCCCGGCATTGTCGAGCAAGCGGCGACTGGCTTCGGCGTGATCGCCAAGGGACTGTGTAACCCACTGCTCGCTCGGCACATCCAGTACCAGGCAATGACTGCCATGGGCGCTGTCGCAAGCATGATGCGCGCCCGACGGCACCACCACGAAACTCTGCTGCACCACCTGGCTACCATGCCCCTCGACCTCGAAGTCCAGCGCGCCCGACAGTCCGAACACCAGTTGCGCGTGGTCGTGGCTGTGGACGATCAGGTCGTGGGTGTACTGGCGTAGCGTGAGGATCGGTCTCATCGCAGGTCTCCTGTGCAGGTCGCCAGTCTACACCGGGTGCGGCCCGACTCGCGCTGTCACAACACTGACTTGCCACTGTCATGGGCAATTCACTCGACCGGCGCAAGCTTGCCAAAACTTGTCCTGAGGGTTGCCCATGACCAGCGCCGAGCTCGCCAAACCCAGCCGTAAGCAACGTGTACGGACCTTGTGGATTTCCGATGTGCATTTGGGCACCCGGGACTGCCAGGCCGAACACCTGTCGCAATTTCTCAAGGGCTACCACACCGACAAGATCTACCTGGTCGGCGACATCATCGACGGCTGGAAACTGCGCAGCGGCATGTATTGGCCGCAAGCGCATACCAATGTGATTCGTCGCCTGCTGACCATGAGCAAGCGCGGCACAGAAGTGATCTACGTCACCGGCAACCATGACGAATTCCTGCGCCGTTATTCGAAGCTGATGCTGGGCAATATCCAGTTGGTGGATGAAGCCGTGCATGTGACCGCCGATGGCCGTCATCTGCTGGTGATTCACGGCGATCAGTTCGACGTGATCACCCGCTACCATCGCTGGCTGGCGTTTCTCGGCGACTCGGCCTATGAATTCACCCTGACGCTCAACCGCTGGCTCAACCATTGGCGTGCCCGTTATGGCTACGGCTACTGGTCGCTGTCGGCGTACCTCAAGCACAAGGTCAAGACAGCTGTCAGTTTCATCAGCGATTTTGAAGAAGCCATCGCCCACGAATGCGTCAAACGCGAGTTGCACGGGGTGGTGTGCGGGCACATTCACCATGCCGAGATTCGCAAGGTCGGCGAGGTGGATTACCTCAATTGTGGGGATTGGGTGGAGTCATGCACGGCATTGATCGAGCATTGGGATGGCTCGATCGAGCTATATCGGTTGGCCGATGCCCAGGCGCGGGAGGCTGAGTTGAAGGCGGAGAAGGTCGCTGAACCGGCGTGAACCAGAGGTTTAGCCTTTGTGGCGAGGGGGCTTGCCCCCGTTGGGGCGCGAAGCGCCCCCAAAACCATTCATCCCGGTTGTATCGGGTAGACCGCATTTGTCGGTTTTTACGACTGCTGCGCAGCCGAACGGGGGCAAGCCCCCTCGCCACAGTTCCCTTACATTCTTCAGGCTGGCGAATGCTCTTCCATCGCCGCCTTGTAAATCGAGTTCTTCGGCTGTGCAAACAGCCGCTCCACCATCGGTTCGAAGAAGCTCAGTGGCAGTGTGTCGTACGCCGGATCAAACGCCGCAGCATCGTATCGGGCGCAAAATTCGATGGTCGCCTGATACTGCGGATGACCGATGAATTGCTCGCGCAAATGCCGATCCATGCCCAGGTGATGAAAGAAGTAATAACCCTGGAAAATCCCATGCTTCTCCACCATCCACAGGTTCTCGGCGCTGACGAACGGCTTGAGGATCGCCGCGGCGATGTCCGGGTGATTGTAGGAGCCCAGTGTGTCGCCGATGTCATGTAGCAGGGCGCAGACCACGTACTCTTCGTCGCGACCATCGCGCCAGGCGCGGCTGGCGGTTTGCAGGGAGTGGGTGAGACGATCTACCGGGAAACCGCCGAAATCCCCCTCCAGTAACTTCAGGTGCGCCACGATCCGTTTGGGCAATTGCCGGGCATAGCCGCTGAAATCGGCGGCTATGATCGCCCAGTCTTCCTGCGTGCCGTCCTGCATATGGGTAAAACGGGCATGGACATTCATCGGCTATCCTCTTGTTCTAATCTCATCAGGGATGCGTTGAGTGTAGGGCTCGGATCCAATGCTGCATTGGCTGCACAAGACGCTTTTGTGGCCAATGGAGTCTAGAACGCCACGCGACCCAGAATCATGTCGCGGTACATGACGAAATCGCCGAGCAGGCTGTAAAGAGGATGCTGAAAGGTAGCAGGGCGATTCTTCTCGAAGAAGAAATGCCCGACCCAGGCGAAGCTGTAACCGGCCAGCGGCAGGGCCAGCAACATCCACCACGCGCCGTTGCCGATGGTCAGCGCCAGAATGAAAATAACCAGGGAGGTACCGACAAAGTGCAATCGTCGACAGGTGCTGTTGCGGTGTTCGCTGAGGTAATACGGGTAAAACTCAGCGAAGCTATTGAAACGTTTGATGTTTTCCACGACTGCGATCTCTGTGGTTGCTGTGCACGCGACAAGTTGTTCTGCGGGTAGCTTATTTAAGTCTAGAGTGATCATTGGTATCAGCCAGTGACAATAGGCGCCACTTTAGTATCCTTGGGTATTGGGTCGTGGCATGCGGCCATCACGTAGTAAACGCCATGAGCGAACGAACGACTTCTTCAAGCTGGGCGATGGGGATTGTCAAAGCACTGGAAATGGACGGCCTGGATTGCCGGGTTCTGTTCAAGCAGCTAGGGCTCGACTATGCCGCACTGGATGACCCGGATGCGCGCTTCCCGCAAGATTCCATGACGCGGCTCTGGCAGCGCGCGGTCGAGCTGTCCGGCAACCCGGCGATCGGCCTGAACATGGGCAAGGTGGTGCGACCGGCGTCCTTCCATGTCGCCGGTTATGCGTTGATGTCCAGCCAGACCCTGGCTGAAGGCTTTCAACGTCTGGTGCGTTATCAGCGAATCATCGCCGAAAGTGCCGACCTGAGTTTCCGATTGCTGGATGAGGGGTACGCGCTGATTCTGACGGTCCATGGTGACCACCTGCCGCCGACCCGCCAGAGTGCTGAAGCATCACTGGCCTGCGCCCTGGCACTTTGCGGCTGGCTGACCGGCCGTACGCTGCAGCCGCGCAAGGTCTTGCTGCAAGGTGCTAACCCCGTTGATCTTGAGCCCTATAAACAAGCTTTCCACGCCCCGTTGATGTTCAACGCGCCTTATGACGCCTTGATCTTCGAGCGCGCCGACATGGAGGCACCGCTACCCACCGCCAACGAGGCCATGGCGCGGCTGCACGACCGGTTTGCCGGTGAGTACCTGGCGCGGTTTTCC
Organism: Pseudomonas sp. GM102; assembly: GCF_000282555.1. Classification (NCBI taxonomy): domain Bacteria; kingdom Pseudomonadati; phylum Pseudomonadota; class Gammaproteobacteria; order Pseudomonadales; family Pseudomonadaceae; genus Pseudomonas; species Pseudomonas sp. GM102. The sequence goes on from NZ_AKJB01000006.1 coordinate 11,336, forward strand.
GAGAGCCGCGTGACCCACAAGGCACGGCAGGTGTTATGCCGTCTGCTGCCTCAGGGTGAACCCAAGCGTGATACGGTGGCCCAGACGCTGCACTTGTCGCAACGCACCTTGCAGCGTCGCTTGCAGGAAGAGGGCACGAGTTTTCAGACCTTGCTGGATGACACCCGACGTGAACTGGCCGAGCAATACCTGGCGCAACCGAACATGACCTTGCTGGAAATTGCCTACCTGCTGGGGTTTGCCGATCCGAGCAACTTCTTCCGCGCCTTCCGACGCTGGTTCGATTCCACGCCCGGCGAATACCGGACGCGGCTGATGGAAGCGCCCGTGCGGATTAGTGACGCCAGAACGCCGGGATACACAGAACAAACACCGTAATGATCTCCAGCCGGCCCAGCAGCATGCCGAACGAGAGAATCCACTTCGCGGCATCCGGCAGGCTGGCGAAGTTACCCGCCGGGCCAATCGTTTCGCCAAGCCCCGGGCCTACGCCAGACACCGTGGCGGCCGCGCCGGTCAGCGCGGTCATCCAGTCCACGCCCAGTAGCGACAGCAGCAGTGCGATAACGCAAATGGTGATGGCGAAGAAGAACGAAAAGGTCAGGATCGAGCGCACGATCTCTTCGTCGAGACGGTGGCCGTTGTATTTCTGCTTGATCACTGCACGCGGGTGTATCAACTGGTTAAGGTTGGCCTTGAGCAGAATATAGGCAACCTGGAAGCGGAAAATCTTGATCCCGCCAGCGGTCGAACCCGAGCAGCCGCCAACAAACCCCAGATAAAAGAACAGCATCAGTGAGAAGTTGCCCCAAAGGCTGTAGTCCCCCAGTGCAAAACCGGTAGTGGTCACCACCGATGTCACGTTCAGCGCTACATGCCGCAAGGCTTCCAACCAATGCAGCTGGGTAGTCCACCAGTACCAGGTGCCGAGCACCAGCCAGGTCACCAGCAACATACCGAGCAGCCCTTGAACCTGTTCATCCTTGATCAGTGCCTGCCGGTTACCACGTAACGTGGAGACATAAAGGGTGAACGGCAGGGCACCGAGAATCATGATGACGACGGCGACCCAATGCACCGCAGGCTCCGGCCACTTGGCCAAAGACTTGTCGGAGGTGGAGAAGCCGCCGGTGGAAATCGCTGACATCGCATGGTTGATGGCATCGAACAGGCTCATCCCGGCCCACCAGAACGCCAGGCTGCCGAAAATGGTGATGCCGACGTAGGCCGCAACGATCAAACGCGCCACCATGTGCGAACGGGGCATGACTTTTTCGGAACGGTCCGACGACTCGGTCTGAAACAGCCGCATGCCACCGATGCGCAACAAGGGCAGAATCGCTACCGCCATGCCGATAAAACCGATCCCACCGATCCAGTGCAGCAATGAGCGCCACATCAGGATGCCGGGGGACATGTTGTCCAGGCCGTTGAGCACCGTCGCTCCGGTGGCGGTGATTCCGGACATACTTTCGAAGAACGAGTCGGTGTAGCTGATGTGCTGGGTCAGCAGGAACGGCAGGGCGGCGAAGATGCACACCACCAGCCAGCTACTGACGGTCAGCAGGTACATGTCTCGCGGACGCAGATGGATGTGCTCGGGGCGCCCGGGTATCACCAGGGCCAGGCCTGCGACAAAGGTAATCATGCTGGCCCAAAGGAACGACGGCAGATCGCTGGTGCGCTCGAAGATCACCAGGGTGGCCATGGGCACGACCATGGCGATGGCCAGCGTGATCAGGAAGATGCCGATGATGAAACCAATGATCCGTAAGGTCGGCAACGCCATGAAGTCCGCTCGGGCTGATAGTAGGAAGGGCGCCATTCTACCTGCGGGGCAGGGCATGTAAACCGACGCCGTCGCGACAGTTGACGCTAGAATAGCCAAACATTTTCTACAGGAGGTGGCCGATGCAGGCTCTCGACGCTTTGCTCAACCGTGTTTCCGTCCCACGACTGCTCGATCCGGCACCCACTGCCGAGCAGCGCGAAGTGCTGTTTGCCGCCGCGATGCGTGCACCAGACCATGGCCATTTGCAGCCTTGGCGTTTCCTGACAGTCGAAGGCGCGGCACGCGAGCAAATGGGTGAGTTGCTGGCCGAAGCAGCGAAGCTGCAAGACAGTGATGTGTCCGAGGCCTTGCTGGACAAGGCGCGCAACGGTCCGTTGCGTGCGCCGCTGGTGGTTGTGGTGATTGCGCGTTTGCAGGAACACGCCAAGTATCCCAAGTCCGAGCAACTGTTGGCGGCCGGTTGTGCAGCTCACGGGATTTTGCTGGCGGCCTATGCACAAGGCATTGGCGCGGTGTGGCGCACCGGTGAGCTGGCTTATTCGGCGCATGTGGCTAAAGGCTTGGGGCTGGCGGAAGGGGAAGAGGTGATTGCGTTTCTTTACCTTGGCACGCCGCAGAAAGAGCCGCGTGTGGCGGAGAAAGTTGATCTGGCCGAGTTTGTCAGCGCCTGGTCCGGTAAGGCCTGAAGATCAAATGCTTCGCGGGCAAGCCTCGCTCCTACAGGTAATCTGGCGATCATGTGACCCACACAATCCTGTAGGAGCGAGGCTTGCCCGCGAAGCTTTTAAGGCTGCACCACAGCCCCCGGCACCAACGGCAATTCCAGGCTGGCAATGAACCCGCCCCCAGGGTGATTGGCCAGCACCAGACTGCCGCCATGCCGTTCCGCCGCACGGCGCGCGATGGCCAGCCCGAGGCCATGCCCTGCCGCTGTCTGCCCCGGTGCCCGATAGAAGGGTTCAGCCAACTGATTCAAATGCTCGGCCTCGACGCCAGGGCCGTGATCGCGCACGCTGACCACAATCCTGTCGCCCTGACGCAACGCCTGCATTTCGATCGGTTGCCCGACCGGGTTAAAGCGCTGGGCATTGCGCAGCAGGTTGTCCACGGCACGCTCGATCATGGTCGGCCAGCCTCTGAGGTTCAGTTGCGGCTCGGCCTCAAGGCGCACGTTCTGCTCGGGCGAGCCCAACTGCGCATCTTTTTGCAGGGTATTGAGCAGCGCATTGAGGTCTACCTCTTCGGCGCTGGCGTTGTCGGCATCGACGCGCGCCAGTACCAGGATTTCGCTGATCAGCGCTTCCAGGCGATCGCATTCACGGGTCAGGCGTGGCCAGAGTTTTTCCCGTTCCTCAGGATTGGCCCGCTCGGCCAGCGCCAACGCAATGCGCAGTCGGGCCAAGGGTGAGCGTAATTCGTGAGACACGTCCCGCAGTAATTGCCGCTGGCTGCCGATCAGGCTTTGCAGGCGTGCGCCCATGCGGTTGAAGTCGTTGGCCAGCACGCCGAACTCATCGCGACGGTTGGCCAGTTTCGCCAGGCTGTTTTGTTGATACGTTGTCTGCCCCAGGTCATGCACGGCGCTTCGTAAACGGCTCAGTGGTCGCGTGATGGAAAAGGTCACCAGCAAGCTGAACAGGGTTAACACCACCAGTGCGATGCCCAGTGCACTTAACGGCCAGAGCAGGCTTTCGCGGTGCCAGGCGTCCAGTTCCGGGTGCGGGACGCGATAGATCAGCAGATAGGTGTCGCCTGTCTTGGCGCTGGTGTATTCATCGGTCAGACGTCGCCATGGCAGGCGTCGATCATCGTTGTTCTGTCGTGCTTCGAAGGCCGCCGCCCGCCGTGGAAAGGTACCGCGTACCACCGGGTCACCTGCCTCGTTGAGCACTTGAACGTTGATGTGATACTGACGCTTGCGCTGTTCCAGAATGTCCTGGGCGGCTTCTTCTCCCTGGCTTTCGTAGGTTTGCGTCCACTGTTCGGCCAAGGTGTTGAGGCCCGGGTGGCGACTGAGAATCCACGCGTCCTGGTTGAGCATGTGCCCGAGCAGAATGGAAAGCCCTGCAACCAGAGCGATGGCCAACCAGAAGCTGGCCAGGATACGCCAGAACAATGAGCGCACAGAAAATCCTCAACTAGCGCAAATCCATGTGAGAGCGGACCCTGTGATGAGGGGGCCCGTGTGGCGAGGGGGCTTGCCCCCGTTCGGCTGCGAAGCAGTCGTAAACCATTACCTGCGGTTTAACTTTGAAATGTCGGGGCCGCTTCGCGACCCAACGGGGGCAAGCCCCCTCGCCACACAAGCCTGCTCCCACATTAGACTGAGTGGCAAAAGACCCAACGGTGTTAGCCGTCAGGTCCGGGGTTAGCGCATTATTGCGCTTTTTGCGCTTGCTGCGCTTTCCAGGCCTTGAACTCGGCCCATTCGGCGCGACGCTCAGCCTTTTTCTTCTGGATCTCGTCGAATTGCTTCTGTTGATCCGGTTTCAGCAGTGCGCGAACGTCGGCTTCGGCTTTCTTGTGCCTGGCCGCCATCTCGTCTTTCAGGGCTTTCTGATCGGCTGGCGAGAGTTTTTCCAGGTACTTGTCGACCAATTGCTGACGCTCATGCATCTGCTCGCCCATGATCTTGCGGATTTGCTCGCGCTGTTCGCGGCTCAGGTCCAACTGGCTGTAAGGGCCTTTACCGTGCATGCCGTGCATCTGACCGCCGTGGCGTGAGCCGTCCATGTGATCACCCATCGGACCTGCGCCTTCAGGCATGGCCATGGCAACGGTCGGCAGGGCGGCAGCAAACATCAGAGCGATAAGAGTCTTGCGCATGGTGTATCTCCTTGTCTCGTTCCCGGTACGTTCCGGATGTGTGCAGATTACGCAGATCAAGGTCAGCGGCGGTCAGCGGAGCGTAAAGCTTGGGTAAAGAGGGGCTTGTGCCGACCTGACAAAACTCCATGTGCAGGCACCCGTCTGTGGCGAGGGAGCTGTTGTGGCGAGGGAGCTTGCTCCCGTTGGACTGCGTAGCAGTCCCGCTTTTGGGGCCGCTTCGCAGCCCAGCGGGAGCAAGCTCCCTCGCCACAGGTTGCTCATGTCCGTTCGTTCTTACAGGCTGTAGTAGTAACCACGACTGCGCAGGGCAACGATGCGTGGGCGGCCGTCGGGGTGTGGGCCGATTTTTTTGCGCAGGTTGCTCACGTGCATGTCCAGGCTGCGGTCGTACAGGGTCAGTTTGCGACCGAGGGCGATTTGCGCCAGCTCCTGTTTATCCAGCGGTTCGCCGGGTTGCTTGAGCAGGGCTTCGAGCAGTCGGCTTTCGGAGACAGTGAGGGTGAACTCCTGTTCATCGATGCTGACCACGCCACGCACCGGGCTGAAGCACAAGTCACCCAATTCGAGCTGGCTGGAAACTGCCGTCGGATGACTGCGGCGCAATACCGCGCGCAGGCGCGCTGTCAGCTCTCGTGGGTCGCACGGTTTGGCCAGGTAATCATCGGCACCGAGTTCCAGGCCGAGAATGCGGTCCAGCGGTTCGCCACGGGCCGAAAGCATCAGCACTGGCAAATCCGGATGGTCATTGCGCAGTTGCTTGAGCAGTTCCAGGCCACTGCCGTCCGGCAGCATCACGTCCAGCACCACGGCTGCCGGGGAAGTTTCGGCCAACGCCCGGCGCGCGCTCTGGCCATCGTGGCAGGCACGGACCTGAAAGCCTTCCTGGCTCAGCCAACTGCTCAGGAGCTCACACAGCTCCTGGTCATCATCAATTAGTAACAGCTCGCTCATCACTCACTCAATTTAGCCATTGCCGACGTTTTCTGGTTGCACCACTGGCGAAGATACCGCAGAGCAGGGCCAATAGCGCTACCGCGCCCCCAATCACGAACCATTGCTGCTGATCTGTCAGCAGGCGTGGTAGCGGGCTGCTGGCCTGAGCCTCCTTGAGTTGCAGCTTGAGGCGCTGATTCTCCTGGCGCAACCGGCTCAACTGAGCGCTTTCGCGTTCGCTATCGGTATTTTGCAGTTGTTTGCTCAGTTCTTCTCGTTGCTGTTCGCTTACCTTCAAGCGCTGCTGCAACTCGGTGATCTGGCTGCCGGCGCTCAAGGACAGCGGCGTCGAACTACCGCCATTGGCGCTTTCTTCACCATGGGCGGGCGCCATGATCGACAACGTCACCAACATCAGACACAACGGACCTTTGCGCATCGCAACTCCTGATTCCAATACGAGTATTGGGCAGGTTGTCGGCCGGTAAACAAGAATAATGAGCGATTGAACGTGCGATGAACCGACAAGGCTCATCGCGCGGGAGGGCTTTATGGCAGGACTTGCTTGAACGGCTTGACCAATACATTGGCGTAGACGCCTGCGGCAATGTACGGGTCGGCGTCGGCCCAGGCCTTTGCGGCGCTCAGCGAATCGAATTCAGCAACGATCAGGCTGCCGGTGAAACCCGCCGCGCCCGGATCATTGCTGTCGACGGCCGGGTGCGGGCCGGCCAATACGATACGACCTTCGCCTTTAAGCACTTGCAGGCGCTCAAGGTGCGCAGGCCGTGCGGCCAGGCGGGCTTGCAGGGAGTTGGCGACGTCTGTGGCAATGATTGCGTAAAGCATGTCAGTCCTCGGTTTTTGGCGTGGTGGTATCGGCGTCGTGCAGGTGGCGGGAGAGGTAAATGCCCTGGGCGACCAGGAACAGCAACGTCATGCCCAGGCTGCCGAAGACTTTGAAGTCGACCCAGTAGCTCTGGAACGTGAACGCGACGAACAGGTTGGCGGCGCCGCAAAACAGGAAAAAACCGATCCAGGCGATGTTCAGACGGGTCCAGACCGGCTCCGGCAGGGTCAGTGCGTGGCCCATGATGCGTTTGATCAGCAGTTGGTCACCGATGAAGTGGCTGCCGATGAACCCGAGGGCGAACAGCCAGTTGACCACCGGGGCTTTCCACTTCAGGAAGGTCTCGCTGTGGAACGCCAGGGTCAGGCTGCCGAAGACCAGGCAGGCGATGAGGGTCAGCCACTGGCTTTTCTCCAGCTTGCGCTGCTTGATGAACAGCGTGCCGTAAACCACTAGGGAGCTGATGATCAGCACTGCGGTGGCGCTGTAAATACCACCGACAGACAGTTGATAACCGCCGATGTCGACGACCTGTGGATCGATTTTGAAGACGATGAAAAACAGCAGAAGCGGGATGAAGTCGATGAATTGTTTCACAGTGGCAGCCAGAAGCAGGATGTGGCGGCATAATAACAAACATATTGACGCGCGATAGCGTCAGCTGATTTGAGGTTACACAGTCCTGTGAATGTTGATTTGCACTGCCATAGCACGGCTTCCGATGGTGCCCTGGCGCCTGCGGTACTGGTTGCGCGTGCGTTCGAGAAAGGCGTGCGAGTCTTGGCCTTGACCGATCACGACACCCTTGAAGGCCTCGACGAGGCCCGTAGCGCTGCGACGGCGCTGGGGATGCAACTGGTCAATGGCGTCGAATTGTCCTGCACCTGGGGCGGGGCAACCATTCATGTGCTGGGCTATGGATTCGACGTCAATGCGGCGCCGTTGGTCGAGGCCATCGCAAAATTGCACGATGGCCGCTGGCTACGGTCCGAAGAAATAAGCCGCAAGTTGGCGTTGAAAGGCATGCCGGGGGCGCTCGACGGCGCTCGGGCCATTCAACAGGAGCTGGGCGACAGCGGTAATGCGCCGGCCCGTCCGCACTTCGCCGACTGGATGGTGCGTGAAGGTTTCGTCAAGGATCGCGCCGAAGCGTTCCGCAAATGGCTGGGCGCCGGCAAACTGGGCGACGTCAAACAACACTGGCCGACCCTGGAAGACACCGTCGCAACCCTGCGCGCCGCGGGTGCCTGGGTCAGCCTGGCGCATCCCTGGCACTACGATTTCACTCGCAGCAAGCGTCGCCGCCTGATTGCCGACTATATTCAAGCAGGGGGCCACGCGATAGAAGTGGTCAATGGCCATCAACCCGCCGAACAGGTGGGCAGTTTGGCGATTCTTGCCCGTGAGTTTGGTCTGCTGGTCAGCGCCGGCAGTGATTTTCATGGCCCTGGAGGCTGGTCCGAGATCGGTGAATACCGCCCGGTCCCGGAGGATCTGCCACCACTGTGGTGTCGATTCAAACATGACCCAATTATTGCCGTCGTCTGAACAGGTAGAGAATGTGAGTCAATTTTTCCAGATTCATCCGGAAAACCCGCAACCGCGCCTGATCAAACAGGCTGTCGAGATCATCCGCAACGGCGGGGTGGTGATTTATCCCACAGACTCTTCCTACGCCATTGGTTGCCAGATCGGCGACAAGAACGCCGTGGAACGCGTGCGCCGGCTGCGCCAGTTGGATGAGAAGCACAACTTCGCGCTGATTTGCAGCGACCTGTCGCAGTTGGGGCTGTTTGCCAAGATCGATACCGGCACCTTCCGTGTGCTCAAGGCTCACTTGCCTGGCCCTTACACCTTCATTCTCAACGCCACCCGCGAAGTCCCGCGGCTGTTGCTGCACCCGAAAAAACGCACCATCGGCCTGCGTGTGCCAAGCCATCCGATTGCCCTGGCATTGCTGGAAGAACTCGGCGAGCCGCTGATGAGCGTGACCCTGATCATGCCCGGCGACACCGACCCGTTGAGCGATCCTTACGAAATGCGCCAGTTGCTTGAGCATCAGGTCGACCTGATCATCGACGGCGGTTTTGGCGGGATCAAGGCGTCCACCGTGATCAGCCTCGCCGACGGCGAACCGGAAATCATCCGCGTCGGTTGCGGCGACCCTGCGCCTTTCATGGCCGAGGCCTAGATGTCTGCAGTAGAACCCGTCGACAGCCAGGCCGGTGCCCAGCAAGAACTGCCTTTCGCCATGGTCTATGGCCAGGCAGTCATGGAAATGCCGCTGGACCTGTACATCCCGCCGGATGCGCTCGAGGTCTTTCTTGAGGCCTTCGAAGGCCCGCTCGACTTGCTGCTGTACCTGATCCGCAAACAGAACATCAACATCCTCGACATCCCGGTGGCGGAAATCACCCGTCAGTACATGGGCTATGTCGAGTTGATGCAGTCGGTGCGCCTGGAATTGGCCGCCGAGTACCTGGTGATGGCTGCGATGCTGGCCGAGATCAAATCGCGGATGCTGCTGCCGCGGGCCGAAACGATCGAAGACGAAGAGGACGATCCTCGCGCTGAGCTGATTCGCCGCTTGCAGGAGTACGAGCGTTTCAAGGCTGCTGCCGAAGGCATCGATGGCCTCAGCCGCGTCGGCCGCGACGTGGTGGTGCCCAAGCTCGATGCCCCGCAAGCCCGGGCGCGCAAGCTGTTGCCGGACGTGCGTCTTTCAGAGCTGTTGTTGTCCATGGCCGAGGTCTTGCGCCGTGGCGACATGTTCGAAAGTCACCAGGTCAGCCGTGAAGCGCTGTCCACCCGCGAGCGCATGAGCGATGTGCTGGAACGGCTCAAGGGCGGCGGTTTTGTGCCCTTCGTCGAGCTGTTCACCGCTGAAGAAGGGCGCCTGGGGGTGGTGGTGACCTTTATGGCGATCCTCGAACTGGTCAAGGAATCCTTGGTCGAGCTGGTGCAGAATGAGCCGTTCGCGGCGATCCATGTCCGGGCCCGAGCCGAATAACGAGTTGAATCATGAACCTGACTGAACCCCGCGAGCTGGCGCCACTGCTTGAAGCCTTTCTGTTGGCCTCGGGAAAACCGCAATCGCTTGAACGCCTGTTCGAACTCTTCGAAGAAGGCGAGCGGCCCGAACCCCCTGTTTTCAAGAAAGCGCTGACGATTCTGGCAAAGTCCTGCGACGGCCGTGCTTTCGAGTTGAAGGAAGTTGCCTCCGGGTATCGCCTGCAGATCCGCGAAAAGTTCGCGCCGTGGGTCGGACGTTTGTGGGAAGAGCGGCCGCAACGCTATTCCCGCGCCATGCTCGAAACCATGGCGCTGATCGCCTATCGTCAGCCCATCACCCGGGGGGAGATCGAAGACGTGCGCGGCGTGGCAGTCAACAGCCACATCGTGAAAACCCTGTTGGAACGTGAGTGGATCCGCATCGTCGGTTACCGCGACGTACCCGGCAAACCGGCGATGTTCGCCACCACCAAGGCGTTTCTCGATCACTTCAACCTGAAGAACCTCGACGACCTGCCGCCACTCGCCGAACTGCGCGAACTTGAACCCGATCCTGTCCTCGATTTCGACGACGCGCCCGTGCCTGCCAGCCTGCAGGAATTGGCTGATGCCAGCGCCGAGCCGGAAGAACCCAAGGAAGAAACCAGTTTCCACACTCTGTTGCTGGAACTGGACACCATGGAAGAGGGGCTCAAGACCGACTTCGACGATTTGCTGCGCGATGGGGCGGTGACCGAGAGCGAAGGGGAGTTGGCAGAGCCCGAGCCTGAAACCGAAGCTGAACCTCAGGTCGAGGCTGACGCCGAAGTCGAACCAGAGCAGGAAGACGACATCCTTGGCGTCGCCGAAGCTCGCGAAAAGCTCCTGGCCGCTGTCGCCGCGCTCGAACAGCCGAAACCCGAGCCCGAATTGACCGACGAAGAAGCCGAAGCCAAGGCTCTCGCCGAAGCGATCGAAAACGAACGCCGCCAATTCGACGATTGACCCGAATCCTGTGGGAGCGAGCCTGCTCGCGATAGCGGTCTATCAGTCACTTTGATGCTGAATGTACTGCCGTCATCGCGAGCAGGCTCGCTCTCACAAGGGGGCCGTGTTCTCCGGTTGATTAAACTCGGCACCACCGTTCGGCGCAAAAGCAAATAACCGACTGTCGATCAGCTAGTCTTTGATGCGCGAACGTCTCCATGAGCGTATGATTCGCGACCCTTCGGCGATCGCTTCGCCCAAGTTCTTCAAAAAGTACCCAGATTTACATCGCTTCAGGCACAAGCCTGAACAGACCACACCGGGAGGTGCCCAGATGAGTATCAACGACCAGAAAGACGACCAGGAAATCGGCCCTGCAGGCGAAAAGCTGCAGAAAGTCCTCGCCCGTATCGGCGTCGGCTCACGCCGTGACGTAGAAGCCTGGATCAGCCACGGCCGCATCAAGGTCAATGGCAAAGACGCCACCCTCGGCCAGCGCGTCGACCTGCATGACGCCATCACCATCGATGGCCGGGTGATCAAGCGCGAAGAAGCCGCCGAGTCGGTACGTCGCGTGATCATGTACAACAAACCCGACGGTGAAATCTGCACCCGTAACGACCCTGAAGGTCGTCCGACCGTGTTCGACAAGATGCCGCGCCCCAAAGAAGGTCGCTGGATCAACATCGGTCGTCTGGACATCAACACCACCGGTTTGCTGATGTTCACCACCGACGGCGAATTGGCCAACCGCCTGATGCACCCATCCTACGAAATGGACCGTGAATACGCGGTACGTGTACGTGGCGAAGTCGACGATGAGATGATTGAACGCCTGAAGGCAGGCGTGGTGCTCGAAGACGGCCCGGCCAAGTTCACCGACATCAAACAGGCTCCGGGTGGCGAAGGTTTCAACCACTGGTACCACTGCGTGGTGATGGAAGGTCGTAACCGCGAAGTCCGTCGTCTGTGGGAATCCCAGGGCCTGGTGGTCAGCCGCCTGAAGCGTGTGCGTTTCGGTCCGGTGTTCCTCAACTCCGACCTGCCGATGGGCCGCTGGCGCGAAATGAGCCAGTACGAAGTCGACATTCTCAGTGCTGAAGTCGGCCTGACCCCGGTGGCGATGCCGCAAATGAACGCCAAGAGCAAAGACAAGCTTGAGCGTATGCAGCGCAAATCGTCCCGTCCGGTGGGCAAGACCGAACGCGTGCGTACCCTGCGTCCAGCCGCTGGTGCTCCGGCAGCCGGTCCGCGTCCAGCCCGCGAGCCTCAGATCGAAGGCGAACGTCCGGCCCGCAAGCCAGCGCCACGTCAGGATGGCGAGCGTGGCCCACGCACACCGCGTCCGGCCAACGGTCGCACTGAGCGTGGCGAAGGCCGTGGCGCTCCGTCCGGTGGTCGTAGCGATCGCGGCGCGCCTGCCGGTCGTGGTACGCCCGTGGCAGACCGCCCGGCCGACACCAAGCGCCCGGCCAAGCCGGCGCCGAAGAAACGCCCTGGCATCGTGCTGGTCGACCGTGACGCGCCATCGGGTAAACGCCGCGGCGCGCCAGCCGGTTCCGGCCAGCGTCCGGGCTTCGGTCGTCGCAAGCCTGAGTAATCGGTAAGCGCTCCATGAAAAACGCCATCCCTCGGCAGACCGTGTGAAAACGC
>NZ_AKJB01000007.1:0-41358 GCF_000282555.1 Pseudomonas sp. GM102
GTGAAGCCGCCTCCTACTCGATTGCGGAGCCTGTCAGCCCCGACGACGCAATGCGTCGATGCGTTCTTCCAGCGGCGGATGGCTCATGAACATACGGGCGAACCCTTGTTTGAGACCACCGTTGATGCCGAAGGCATTCAGGGTGTCCGGCATGTGCACTGGCAGCCCTTGTTCTGCACGCAGACGCTGCAGGGCACCGATCATTGCGCTGGTACCGGCCAGGCGTGCGCCGGCTTCGTCCGCACGGAACTCACGTTTGCGCGAGAACCACATGACAATGGCGCTAGCCAGAATACCCAGGACCAGTTCGGCGAAGATGGTCGCCACGTAGTAGGCAATGCCTTGGCCTTCTTCGTTCTTGAAGATCACCTTGTCGACAAAGTTACCGATGATCCGGGCGAAGAACATCACGAAGGTGTTCACCACGCCCTGGATCAACGCCAGGGTAACCATGTCGCCATTGGCCACGTGGCCGATTTCGTGGGCCAGAACGGCTTTCACTTCATCCGGCGAGAAACGCTCGAGCAAGCCCTGGCTGACCGCGACCAGTGCGTCGTTCTTGTTCCAGCCGGTGGCGAAGGCGTTGGCTTCATAGGCCGGGAAAATCCCGACTTCGGGCATCTTGATCCCGGCTTCGCGGGACAATTGCTCGACAGTTTGCAGCAGCCATTGCTCGTGCCGGGTGCGCGGCTGGCTGATGATCTGGGTGCTGGTACTCATTTTCGCCATCCACTTGGAGATGAACAGCGAGAACAGGGAACCGGCGAAACCAAAGACCGCACAGAAAATCAGCAGCTGATTGAGGTTGAGATCAACCCCATTGGCCGCCATGAACCCGTTGAAGCCAAAAAGGCTCAGGGTGATGCTGGCAATCAGCACGACCGCCAGGTTAGTGGCCAAAAACAGCAAGATGCGCATCATGGTTGTAGAAATCTCCTCGTGCTAAATATGTAGCGTACTGCGGGGTATATAAGGTGCTGCACCGGGCTATTCAACCGAGTGACTATTTCAAACTGTGTCCTACAGCAACAGTCTAGCGGCTTGAAGGGCATTTCCGACGTCGGCATGGGAAACGGTTGTCAGCCAATTAGCGTCGCAGACCCCCGTCGTTGTTAGGCTCGGGCATGAAACGTGTCGTCAGTCAGCGCTTGAAACAACGACGCAGGGCAGGGTGCAAAGATATGTTGCTGAATTAATCACCGTGCGACATTAACCAGCGTCGCACGGTGACAGGCCACTTACTGGCGATAGGATTTGAGGAAGTTACCGATCCGGCCAATCGCCTGATCCAGGTCGTCGAGTCGTGGCAGGGTGACCACACGGAAGTGGTCCGGCCATGGCCAGTTGAAGGCCGTGCCTTGTACCACCAACAGCTTCTCCGAGAGCAACAGGTCAAGCACGAATTTTTCGTCGTTGTGGATCGGGCAGACTTTCGGGTCGATCCGCGGGAACGCATACAGCGCGCCCATCGGCTTGACGCAGCTCACGCCCGGAATGTCGTTCAGCAGCTCCCAGGTACGATTGCGTTGTTCCAGCAGACGCCCTTGCGGCAGCACCAGATCGTTGATGCTCTGATAGCCGCCCAGCGCGGTCTGGATGGCGTGCTGGCTCGGCACGTTGGCACACAGGCGCATGTTAGCCAGCATGTCGATGCCTTCGATGTAGCTTTGGGCATGATGTTTCGGACCGGAAATGGCGATCCAGCCGGAACGGAAACCGGCCACGCGATAGGACTTGGACAGGCCGTTGAAGGTCAGGCACAGCAAGTCCGGCGCCAGTGAAGCAGTGCAGATGTGCACGGCGTCGTCGTACAGGATCTTGTCGTAAATCTCGTCGGAGAACACCACCAGATTATGCTGGCGCGCCAGTTCCAGCATGCCTAGCAGAACTTCCTTCGAATACACCGCGCCGGTCGGGTTATTCGGGTTGATGATCACCAGCGCTTTGGTGTTCGGGGTGATCTTGGTCTTGATGTCGGCCAGGTCCGGCCACCAGTTGGCCTGCTCGTCGCACAGGTAATGCACCGGGTTGCCGCCCGCCAGGCTTACTGCGGCAGTCCACAGCGGATAGTCGGGAGCCGGCACCAGCACTTCGTCGCCGTTGTTGAGCAGGGCCTGCATTGACATCACGATCAGTTCGGAAACGCCGTTGCCCAGGTAGATGTCTTCGATGCCGACGCCTTCCACCTGCTTTTGCTGGTAGTACTGCATCACGGCCTTGCGGGCGCTGAACAGGCCTTTGGAGTCGCTATAGCCCTGGGCGGTCGGCAGGTTGCGGATCACGTCCTGAAGGATTTCATCCGGCGCTTCGAAACCAAAGGGCGCCGGGTTGCCGATGTTCAGCTTGAGGATGCGATGGCCTTCCTCTTCCAGGCGTTTGGCGTGCTTGAGCACTGGGCCGCGAATGTCGTAGCAGACGTTGGCGAGCTTGTTCGATTTGCTGACCTGCATGGCGATGTGTTCCCGAAAATGAACGATCCAGGCGGCGTATGAACGACCGTACTGGGAATCCTGCGTATTCACACAGGCCTGACGCCTTGAGTGGCGGCACTCATAAATCCGTTTGAATGCGCGTGGTCTGGCTGCCAGACTGGCGTTTGACGAGGCGCAATCATACGTGCCGACCGATCCGTGGAAAAGGTACAGATCGGGCTTTTTCAGCTGCTGAGGTGTAACGATGGAAAAGTTGGAAAAAACCCTGGAAGAATGGCGTGAAATGCTCGATCCGGAGCAGTACAACGTTTGCCGCCTCAAGGGCACTGAGCGGCCATTCTCCGGCAAATACAACGGCACCAAAACCGACGGTGTCTACCACTGCATCTGCTGCAACGCGCCTCTGTTCGACTCCAAGACCAAATTCGATTCCGGTTGCGGCTGGCCGAGCTTCTACGCGCCGATCGGCGACAGCGCCATGGTCGAGATCCGTGATGTGAGCCACGGCATGATCCGCACCGAAGTGGTCTGCGCCAAGTGCGATGCGCACCTCGGGCATGTGTTCCCAGACGGTCCGCCGCCCACAGGCCTGCGTTATTGCATCAACTCGGTGTGCCTGGACCTCGTTCCCCGCGAGTAAGGCGAGCCCCGTAGGAGCGAAGCTTGCTCGCGAAGGCGTCGGGTCAGTCTTCATCAGTGTTGAATGTTAAGACGCTTTCGCGAGCAAGCTTCGCTCCTACAGAGGATCAGCGTCTCACAATTTAAATTGCACACAATTCAATTGCTCGCTATGTTTGGTCTTTGTTCTTCCACTCGGAGTTCGTGCCATGAGCGACAACCTGCTGAGCATCCCTTGCACTACCATCAAGGGCGAGCAAAAGACCCTGGCCGATTTCGCCGGCAAAGCGGTGCTGGTGGTCAACACCGCCAGCAAGTGCGGGTTCACCCCGCAGTACCAAGGCCTTGAAGAGTTGTGGCAGACCTATAAGGATCAAGGCCTGGTCGTGCTCGGTTTTCCCTGCAATCAGTTCGGCAAACAAGAGCCGGGCAACGAGGGGGCGATTTCCGAGTTCTGCGAGTTGAATTACGGGGTGAGCTTCCCGCTGTTCAAGAAGATTGAAGTGAACGGTGCCGACGCCCATCCACTGTTCGTTCAGCTGAAAAAGCGCGCACCGGGCGTGCTGGGTTCCCAAGGCATCAAGTGGAACTTCACCAAATTCCTGATCGGCAAGGACGGCCAGTTGGTCAAGCGTTTCGCTCCGGCGACCAAGCCGCAGGACCTGAGCCGCGAGATCGAAGCCCTGCTCAAATGAACACGTTGTCAGTTGATTCGCTGAAGCTCGACAGTCAGCTCTGCTTCAAGCTGTACGCCGCTTCTCGGGCGGTAATCCGTGCCTATAAGCCGATGCTCGATCAGTTGGGCCTGACTTACCCGCAATACCTGGCGATGCTGGTGTTGTGGGAATGGCAGGAGACGGCGCCAGAGCAGCCGACGGTCAAGGCCTTGGGTGAGCGCCTGGCGCTGGACTCTGGAACCTTGACGCCGCTGCTCAAGCGCCTTGAGCAACTGCAACTGGTGCAGCGTCAGCGTTCGGCGCGAGATGAGCGTGAGGTGCACTTGAGCCTGTCGCCCGCCGGCAAGGCTTTGCGCGATCAGGTCGGGCCGCTCAAGGCCCGGCTGTTGTGCGATAGCGGCGTCGATCTTGATCGTCTGAATGATCTGCGCGATGGCCTCGATCACCTGCTGGGGCAAATCAAAGCGCTGTCGTAGTGGGTATCCACAAGTCGAGCAGGGCGGCCAGTTCCTCCCTGCGAAAAGGCTTGGCCAGGTAGTCACTCATGCCCGCCGCACGGCAGCGTTCACGCTCTTCGGACATGGCGTTGGCGGTCAGGGCGACGATGGGCAACTGTGGCCAGCGCCCACTGCGACGAATCTGCCGACTGGCTTCATAGCCATCCATCACTGGCATGTTGCAGTCCATCAGCACCAGATCGAATTCGCTCAGTTCAAGTTGATCCAGCGCTTCGCCGCCGTGGGCTGCGACGCTCACCTCGCAACCGAGTTTTCCGAGCATACCCTTGGCCACCAACTGATTGACCGGATTGTCCTCCACCAGCAGGATGCGTCCGCGTCGCTGGGGTGAGATGGCTTCGATCCGGGCACCGTTGATCGTGGTGAGTTCCGGCTGCAAGATCCGTCGCAATGCCTGATAAAGCGCGTTGCGCGCCAAAGGCCGCGCCTGCTGCTGCAAAGGCGCCAGGGCGTTGGCTTGCTCGCCGGGCAGGAAACTGCCGTAAGCGGTCACCAACAGAATCGGCGCGGTGAAGGTAGGGCGCAGGCCAAACAGGCATTCGGGACAATCGGTGATCAGTACATCCGGCTCCAGGCCGATTAGCCGGTCATCGATGGAACGCTGCTGATAATCGAGCCCCCAGCCGGGCAGCAGGCTGCTCAACAGTTCCGCCAGACCGCTACTGGCGGCGGTAATCGCGACGATACTGCCCCGCAGTGCCGCCGGGGAAATGGCCCGGGTATGGCAGGGCAGGGGCAGGTCGGCGCAGAACTGACTGCCGAAGCCCGCTTCCGAGCTGATCGTCAGACGCCCCTGCATGGCTTCGCAGAGGCTATAAGTCAGCGCCAGGCCCAGCCCGGTCCCGCCGAATTGCCGGGTAATGCCGGCACCGGCCTGGGTGAACGGCTGGAAGATCTTGACCTGCGCGTCCTGGGCGATGCCGATGCCAGTGTCGCAGACTTCGATTCGTACACCGTCTTCGAACGTTGAAAGACGCACATCGACCCGCCCGAAACGGGTGAACTTGAGGGCGTTGGACAACAGGTTACTGACGATCTGCCGGACCCGGGTCGGATCACCGAGCACCAGTGCGGGAAATTGCGGGTCGATCAGGCATGCCAGCTCGACACTCGGCGCGGCGTTCTGGGACAGCAGGTTGGCGGTATCTTCGATCAGCGAACCAAGGTCGAATGGAATGTGTTCGAGTTCGAGCTGGCCGGCATCGAACTTCGACAGGTCGAGAATATCGTTGAGCAGTTCCACCAGCACTTTGCCCGAGTCATGAGCGATGGACAGCTGTTGCTGCTGCTCGGCATTGAGCGGGCCGTCCAGCGAGAGCGCGATCATCCCCAGCAGACCGTTGAGGGGCGTGCGGATTTCATGACTCATGTTGGCCAGGAACACCGAGCGCGCTTCGGCCATGTCCAGGGCAGTGCTGCGGGCGACTTCCAATTCCTCGTTGGATTGGCTGAGGCGGGTATTGATCGCCTTGAGTTCCGCGGTGCGGGCCGAGACGATGTTTTCCAGTTGCGAGAGGTAGTCTGTCAGGCGGTTTTCGGCGTTGCGTCGTTGCTGGATTTCGGTGGCGATATTTTCGAACTGCTGATTGGCGACTTCGACCAAGACCCCGATTTCATCGTTTTCATGCCCCGTCGGACACTCCAGCAATGTCGGTTCCGCGCTGCGCGGATCACGGCCACTGAGTTCGCGGATAACCCGCACCAGCGGTTTGGTCAGCATCACGTAAAACAGCGCCAGCAGAATGCCTGTGAGAATCAGGCTGCGCGCGAAGCCGTTGAGCAGGGTCACTTCAGCCCGGCGCAGGAAACGACTGCCAAAGGTGTAGGTATCGACTTCCAGGCGCAAGGTCCCGAGGGATTCGTCCGGCAAGTGGTCGAGATAAAGGCGGTCTTCAAACTGCCGGTTGGCGCCGAACAGGAAGTCGCTGATCATCCGGTCATTGTTTTCCAGGCCCGGACGTTTGACGGCGGCCAGCACGGTATTGTTGTTGTCGATCAATTGCGCGCCAATGATTGCCGGGGAGCGCAATAGACCTAGGGCCAGTTCCTGAGCAAGTTCGGCATCGATGTTGTAGGCGATGCGGGATGCCGGGTTATGGCTGATTTCCAGCAAGGACAGTATTTCGCGGTTGATGGAGGCGTCTTCGCTGGCATAATCGATGCCTATTTGCAGCAGGCTGAGCAGCGTGCCCAGAATGAAACCGGCCAGCACCGTAATCCTGGCTTGTTTGTACGACAGCCGGTGGCTGAACTTGATATCCATGGGATGTTGAACCACTTCCGTTTCCCTTCGCTGCTCAAGCATAGTCGATCATCAATGGATACCGATGTTCTCGCAAAACACCTGTAGGGGTGTAAATGCTGTGTTTCGTCGTTGTACCGCCATCATTACCGTGAACGTGCCCGAGGAGAAGACGTGGATTCCCGATTGAATGCTTTTCTTGAACGCGCCGATGCCGTTCTGGCCCGTATCGAGCCGCTGCTGCCCGCGCCTCGGCAAACCATCGACTGGACGCACTGCCTGGCCGCGCGCTGGCAGCGCGAGGGGCGCAGCGGTTTTCTGTTGCCGCTGCAAGTCAGCCTGGACACGCGTTTGTCCGACTTGATCGGCGTTGACCGGCAACTGGAGCAACTGGGCCGCAACACCCGACAGTTTCTCGACGGCATGCCGGCCAATCACGCTTTGCTCTGGGGCTCGCGTGGCACCGGTAAATCGTCGCTGGTGCGCGCCTTGTTGTCGGAACACGCCAAGAGCGGCCTGCGGCTGATCGAGATCGAACGTGATCACCTGGCGGACTTGCCGCGCGTGGTCGAGCAGATCGCCAAATTGCCTCAGCGCTTTGTGCTGTTTTGCGATGACCTGTCGTTCGAATCGGGCGAGGGCGATTACCGCGTGCTCAAGAGCGTGCTCGACGGTTCGCTCGAACAGGCGCCAGACAACGTACTGCTGTACGCCACCTCCAACCGCCGCCATCTGGTGCCGGAAAAGGAAAGCGATAACGAGAACTGGAAAAGGGTCGATGGCGAACTCCATCCCAGTGAGGCGGTGGAAGACAAGATCGCGCTGTCGGACCGTTTTGGTCTGTGGCTGTCGTTCTATCCGTTTACTCAGGAGCATTTCCTTAACGTCGTCGAGCATTGGATCGGCCAATTGGCCGACAAGGCCGGCCTTGAGTGGCAGCGCGACGAAGAGTTGGACATCCTCGCAGTGCGGTGGGCCACAGGCCGGGGCAATCGCAACGGACGTTGCGCGTATCAATTTGCCCGCTATTGGGTCGGGCTGAAGCTGTTGGAGCACAAGGCATGATCGATTTACAAAAGAGCGGCCAGGGTCTGGAGGGCTACGGCATGCTGTGGGCGCAGCTGGAATCACTGCTGGCAGACGAGCGTGATTTTATCGCCAATGCCGCACAATTTTCGGCGTTTCTGTTCAACCAGCTCGATGACCTGAACTGGGCCGGTTTCTACCTTAATCGCAATGAAGAACTGGTGCTTGGCCCGTTTCAGGGGCAGATCGCCTGTGTGCGGATTCCATTCGGTCGCGGTGTGTGCGGGGCGGCGGCGGCCACCTTGCAGACCCAGCGGGTCGAAGACGTACATGCATTCCCTGGGCACATCGCGTGCGACAGTGCCTCGAACAGTGAGCTGGTGGTGCCGCTGGTCAAGGACGGTCGACTGATCGGTGTGCTGGACCTCGATAGCCCGAAACTCGCGCGTTTTACCGCTGACGATCAGACCGGTATCGAGCAACTGGCGGCGATTTTCCTGCGTCTGACCGACTGCTGATCAGGCCATCAAGCCGGCCTTGATCAGCAGGCTTGACGGGTCGACCGCATCAATCTGTCGGGGGTCGAGAAAACGGTTGGCGTACTGCAAATAGACCTCATCGTTGATGAACAACCCGAACAATTCAGCGTCAATGTGGGCGTCACGGCACATGGTGGCCATGATGCCCAGCGCTTCGCTCAAGGATTTGGCTTTCTTGTAGGGGCGATCGGCGGCGGTCAGCGCTTCGAAAATATCGGCAATCGCCATCATCCGCGCCGGCAGGCTCATGTCTTCGCGCTTCAACCGTTTGGGATAACCGGTACCGTCCATTTTTTCGTGGTGGCCGCCGGCGATCTCCGCGACGTTATTGAGGTGGTCGGGGAAGGGCAGGTGACTGAGCATCAGAATCGTCTGCACCATGTGGTGATTGATGATGTAACGCTCCTCGCGGGTCAGGGTGCCTCGGGTGATGCTCAGGTTGTAGAGCTCGCCCCGGTTGTACTTGTAGCGTGGCACGTCAAGCTTGAATCCCCAGGGATTGTCGGCCGGAATCAGTTCACTGTCGGCGCGTTCGATCAGGTGTTCGGGTTTATCCGCCAGCAGTGGCTCGCTGACCGGCAGGGTCGGCGTCGGGGTCCGGGCCTGGCGACGGTTCTCTTCCCATGAAACTCCCAGTCGATCATCCAGGGTTCGGGTCCAGGTGCGTTTGGCGATAGTATTCAGTCGTTGCAGATCGGCCTCGGCCATGGCCTCGCTGCCGAGGTTGCAGCGGGCGATGAACGCGAAATCATCATCCAGCGCCGCCAGGCTCGTATCGCGCAATTGCGCCAGAGGCTGCTCGTCACCTCCCAGCGCGATGGCCTGCCAATAGTTGATCCAGGCATCACGCTTGAGCACTTCGAAACGGGTGCGGATTTCGTGGATGCGGTCGTTCAGGGTCTCAAGCTTTGTGGCTTTGTCGACCACGTATTCAGGCGTGGTGATCTTGCCGCAATCATGCAGCCAGGCAGCGATGTGCAGGGCTTCCCACTCATCTTCGGTGGGCCGATAGCTGCTGAAAGCCGGGTCCTGACTGGCCGCGGCAGCCCGCGCCAGCATCAGCGTCAGTGCTGGCACCCGCTGGCAGTGCCCGCCGGTATAGGGGCTTTTGGCATCGATCGCGCCAGCCAGCAGTTGAATAAAAGAGTCCAGCAACTGTTTCTGTTTGGCTTGCAAGCGCTGACTTTCGATACTCACGGCGGCGGCACCGGAAACCGCCTGGAGAAACGCGATGCGGTCCGGGCGAAGTTTTTCCAGGTCCTCTTGCGTGCCGCTGTCGGCCAGCAGCAGGACCAGCAACCCGACGGTTTCGTTATGACGATTGTGCAGCCGGATACCGATCAGATGAACCCGAGGGCACTCCAGTGCGAGCAAAACCTTCTGCAGGTCCCCTGCCTGTTCGAAGCCGAGGTGGCTGACAACATTGTTGGTATTCGACAGATCCTGCATCCATTGAGGGCTCAGCGGATCCTGCGGCGTGTGTCCTTGAATATCGAATGATGACAATGCCTGTGAGCTGCCGTTAATGACCAGCGCATGAGGCTCCACGCGATCGTCATCACTTTCCCGCAGGTAGAGCAGACCGGCCTGGGCCTGGCCGATTTTCACAGTTTCAAACAACACCCGTTGCAGCAGCGGGGCGAAGCGGGTCTCGGCGCTCAGGCTGTCGGTAATCTGGAAAAAACTCGCCAGGGTGTCTTTCATGCGCGCCATCGACACGCTCAGTTGGTCGACTTCAAGCACCGGCGAGCGACGGGAGGCCGGAAAATTGAAATCGAAACTGCGAATCGCATCGGCTTCCTGCACCAGGGCGCGCAAGGGTTTGACCAGGACTCTCGAGGTCAACCAACCCATCGGCAGGCACAACAGCAGCGTCGCCAGGGTAATCAATGCGCCTTGCCAGCGCATACGGTAGGCATCGACGAGCAATTCATCCTCCGGCACCAGTAGCGCCAGTTGCAGTCCCTGCGGGCCCCCCTCCTGAATGCTGCTACGTGCCACGATCCATTGGCGGCCCGCGGTGTTCAGGCGATTGACCTCGGGGGGACTGGTGAGCAGGGCCGCGAGGCTGGGGCTCAGGTCGGCGGCTTTGACCAGTCGGGCAGTCTGGTCGTCGACGATCAGTTTGCTGCTGTCGGGGTAGGCGATGGCATTACCCTCGGCATCGAACAGCACAATTTCGGTATTGGGGGTCACCACATGTTTGGCCAGGGTCGCCGACAGTTCAGCCAGCGTGAGGTCGGCCCCCATCACCGCATGCTCGCCACTGCGCCGGGCCAGTGTGGTGCCGACGTTGTGGGTGGAGAAAAAAAGGTAGGGTTCGGTGGTGATCTGATCACGGTCGCTGCGGGCGCTGGAGAACCAGGTGCGGGTACGGGGATCGTAGGTTTCGTCGGGGTTGTCCTGACGGCTGATGAGGGCCAGGTTCTGATCGAAAAACAATGATTGGGAGCGGATCTGACCGCTGCCTGGATGCTCGATGCTCCATACCTGAAACGCCGCCGTCTGCGGTGCCTTGACCAGCGTTTTCAGGGCGCCGGTGCGCAAAGGCCGAACCATGAAGAAGTCGCCATTGCCATAGCCCAGGTACAGCGAGGCCAGATCGGGGTTGTCCTTGAGCGATTGGCTGAAGGGCTTGAGCAACGCCAGGCGTTGCTCAAGGTCGGGCGCCTGGGTCGCTGGATTGTCCGCCAGCAGGTTCAGCAGATGACGGATCGGCTGATAGGTGCGATGCAGGTCCAGACGGACATCCTGCTCAATGCGGTTGAAGAGTTTTTCGCTGCTGGAAAGGATGATCTGGGTGGTTTGCCGATAGTTGAAAATGCCCAGTACCACCCCGGTCAGCAACAACAGAAAGGTGAACATCACGCTGATATGGATGTGCAGAGGGAACCGGCGTTGATCCGGGCGCAGTGGGCTGGGCATTGCAGCTTTCTCCATGATGATTAACACACTGCTCAGCCCCCAAGCATAGTTAATGCTCCTTCATTGTGCTTTTGTCATGGCGTGCCATCTGTTGTTGCAATGCCTGCTCCAGTTCGAGCATGGCGCGCTCCAAGGACTTGCTGCAGTCGGCCACTTCATCGTGGTGGAGCCTGTTATTGCAGGCCTGTTCGAGCGCCTCGCAGCTGGCGATCAGTCGGGATGCCTGGACGATTCGGGCCGCTCCCTTGATTTTGTGGGCAATGTCGAGGAGTGACTGCCGGTCCTTTGACTCGGATAACGCCAGCAGCGCTGTGCGGTCCAGGCGGTTGCTGTTAAGCAGTTCGGTCAACAATCGCTGGTTCAGTGTCGGGTTGCCACCGGTCAACAGGTGCAGCCCCTCCAGACTGAAGGCCGTCTCGCGGACCGTCGGCGTGATGCCTTCGACCCATTGGCTCAAGGCCGTCAGGCTGAGGGGCTTGAACAGGCAATCGTCCATCCCGGCCAGTTTGCAGCGTTGTCTTTCCTCCGGCTGCGCGTTGGCGGTGAAACCCAGAACGGTACAGGGAGGGCGCTGCAGGTGCTGTTCATGTTGGCGAATGGCACGGACCAGCTCATATCCATTCATGATTGGCATGTTGCAATCGGCAATCACCAGATCGAATGGCTGATTCTTCCACGCCTCGAACCCCGCCTCGCCATCCGCTGCGACGTTGAACCGATGCCCCAGAAACTCCAGCTGCTGGCACATGAGCAAGCGGTTGGCCGGGTGATCATCGACCACCAGCACGTTCAAGGGGGCGGTGCTTGGGTGGATTTGCCGCTCGGCAGGTTCCGGCATCCGTTCTGTCGGCAGGGTGGCCAGGTTCAGCGAAACCCGGACCTGCGTGCCGACTCCCGGCTGACTGTTCAATTGCAGGCTGCCGCCCATCATTTCACACAGATTGCGACTGATCACCAGGCCCAGCCCCGCACCGCCTCTGGCTGACTGGCCGGAGTTATCGGCCTGGACGAAAGGCTCGAACAATCGCTGTTGATCCTGTTCGCTGATCCCTGCGCCACTGTCTTCAACCCGCAACTGCAACTGGACCCGGTCGGGCTCGTCGGTCGTCTGCAACTCGACGCTGATCCTGACTTGGCCTTGTTGCGTGAACTTGATGGCATTGCTGATCAGATTGGACAGCACCTGCTTGAAGCGCATCGGGTCCAGGACGACATCGGTCGCAGGTTTGGCAGGGCTGAACTCCAGATGCAGTCCGAGATTTTTCTGCCGGGCCAACCCGTCGAAAATTCGCACCACCGAGGCTACGGTTTCAGCCAGATTGACGCGCTCCGGGCTCAGGCTCAGACGTCCGGATTCGATGCGCGCAATATCGAGAATGTCCCCGATCAATTCCAGCAGGTCTTTCGCCGAGTGGTACGCGACGTCGATGGCTGGCCGATCCGGATGACTGTGATCGATACGTTTGAGCGTCAGTTCGAGCATGCCGATGATTGCATTCATGGGCGTGCGGATTTCATGGCTCATGGTTGCCAGAAAGGTGCTTTTAGCTCGGTTGGCAGCATCGGCTTGCTCTTTCGCGGCCCGCAGTTCATCGAACAGTTGCCGCCGTTCGCTGATGTCGATCCAGCCGCCAATGATGCCTTGCACGTCGCCGCTCGAGTCGCGATAGGGAAGAATCCAGTGATAGATCGTCAGCTTGCGGTCGTCGATGTGCAACGGACGGTCGAGAATCAGCGGCGTCCCCTCGGCCATGACGCGCTGGTAATCCGCCTGATATTCCCGTGCTTCGAAGGCATTGCCAAGGGCGCCCGGTATGACGCCTTTACCGATGATGTCTTCGCGTTTTGCACGGAAGGCTTCCAGGTAGCTGTCGTTGCAGCTTTGCAGCAATCCCTGGCGATCACGCACATAAATGGGATGAGGCGTGCCATTGACCAGTGATCGCATGAATTCCAGTTGATCGTTCAAGGCGCGCTCGGCCGCCTGCCGCTGTTTTATCTGGCGCCTCATATAGGCGTTCCAGGCAATGGATATCAGCAGTAACACGCCGGCAGTGATAACGATCTGATAGAACACACGGTGATAGTTGCGCCAGGTACTTTGCGAGGCCGCTGAATAGCCGCGCCAGCGGTTATTGATGATGCCCAGCTCTTCCGGTGCAATGCTCAGCAGTGCCTTGTCGAGGATGGCATTCAGTTCTTTGGCGTCGCGCCCGGTCGCCAGCGAAAACGCTGCCTGTCTGGTACCGATGGTGGTGCTGATCTGAAGTGTCTGTTCGAAGATCCTCGATGAGATGAAGTAGTTGGCGATCACCAGTGAATTCACCGCACCTTCTGCCTGGCCCTCGGCAAGCAACTCCACGGCACTGAACGTGTCCGGGGTTTCAACCAAATTGATCCGCGGAAACTCGCTGCGCAGGTAATCCACCAGTGGATTGCCTTGGGCGATGGCCAGGCGTTTGTCTTGCAATTGCGTGAGGTTTGTCGGGCTGTCGGCCGCTTTGCGCGTCAGCAGCACAAAGGAGTTTTCCAGATAGGGGCGGCTGAAGTTCAGCGTCGTTTCACGTTGGACGCTGGGAAGCAGGGCGGCGATCAGATCGGCCTGATGGTTGGCGATCTGTTCGATCATCGCGTCATCGCTTCGGCTGCGCTGGATTTCGAAACGCAAACCGGTGCGCAATCTGATCAGCTCGAGCAGATCAGCCGTGACACCTCGAAAGTTGCCGTCGCTGTCAAAAAACGTCAGCGGCGCAAACGCTTCATTGACCACGACGCGCACGACCGGATGTTGTGCCAGCCAGCGTTCTTCACGGTGGCTGAGTTGCAGTTTGTGATCGGTGAGAAGAATGTCGCTGCCGGCACTCCAGCGTTTGGCGATGTTTTCTCGCTCGCTGGTGGGGATGGACTTGAGTACCGCGTTGATGATCCCGAGCAGATCCGGGTTGTCCTTCTGCACGGCAAAACTGAAACCATGGGCTTCGTGTTTACCGAAGTTGGCCATGCGGATGTTGTTCAGATACCCCTGGTTGATCATGTAGTGGGTTGAGATGGTATCGCCGAGAAAAACGTCGGCCTGGTCGAAGGCAACCGCATTGATTGCATTCTGGTAGGACGGATAGGAGGTGATGATTGCCTTCGGATACAGCGCCCTGACCTCATCCAGAGGCAAATAGTGATACACCATGCTGAGCCGCATGCCGGCAAGTCCATCGGTCAGCGATCTGGTTTCTCCTTCTCGTGTCACCAGTACGGGTTGATCCACTGCATAAGGCGCGGACAGGGCAATGTCGGCATTGTCGGCCTCGAACCCATTGGCAGTGCCGAGCATATCGACCTGGCCTTTTTCCAGCGCCTCGATCGCGGCCCCCCGGGATGCGAAGCGCTGAACCTTGACCGGCAACCCTATGGCCTTGCCGAGGATACCTGCGTAATCGGCGGTGAAACCTTCATAGTCATGGCCGCTGAGGGTCAAGTCGAAAGGAGGATAATCCGGGGCCGATGTACCGAGGATCAATTCACGTTTGTCTTTGACCCATTGTCGTTGTGAGGTATCCAGCTGGACTTCCATGTGCCCGGTCGTCGAGCGACTGAGCAGGGTGTAGTGCTCGCTGGCCGTCTGAGCCGCGAGTACTGAGGTGCTCAGGCATAAACCAGCGGCCATGAGTATTAGATAATCCTTGAGACGGCTGGGCATCCTGTTTCTCACACTAACGCGTTACGTTTTGCCATATCGATGAGTTCAACCAGGGACTTGGCCTTGAGTTTCTGCATGAGTCGCTTTTTATAAGTGCTAACCGTCTTGTTGCTGAGAAACATGCCCTTGGCAATTTCTTTGTTGGTACGGCCTTGAGCGAAAAGCTGTAATACCATCAGCTCTCGATCGTTAACGGATTTAAATAACTCCAGGTCGGCCCAGCGCGCGTCGTCACGACGAACAGGGTTCAAGGCTTGACTGGGGAAGTAGTTGTAACCTGATAAGACCGCTTTGATCGCACTCATCAGTTCACTAAGATCTTCTTGTTTGCATACATAGCCCGATGCGCCGGACTGCATGCAGCGAATACCGAAAAGTGTCGGACACTGTGCAGTTAATACCAGTGTTTTTAAAGGTGTGCTCATGGCGTTGAAACGGGAAAGAACTTCCAGCCCATCCAGTTTGGGAATGCTGATGTCGAGGATGATCAGGTCAGGCATGCATTCGCGAACCATCTGCATTGCATCGACCCCATTGTCAGTTTCGCCGACGACTTTGTAACCTTCATGTTCCAGCAGCATTCGAACGGCAAGGCGGATAACAGGGTGATCGTCGACAATAAAAACGGAGTTCATAATCAAATCCCATACGTGCACAAATAAAGCGCGCACCTTAGCTCAGATAGTTGAGGGGCCGCATGAACTGAGGGGCCTGTAGCAGCAATATAGGAAAAGTCCTACAACCGAAGAAGAATAGGGCTACGTATCAACTAGGTTTTGCATGAGGAAGAGCAAAAGTTCGGTAGGGCTAGTCGAGAGATTGAAAGCATTGAGTTAGAGGTGTGAAGCTATGATTTGGTCATGTTTTTAGTGTGTTTGGGTTTTTGCGTTTTTATGCTGAGGCCAAGGTCAATAAGTTTCTGAAGTCTGATTGTTTCAATGGCTTTATCAAGTAACCGAGCAAGGGCAGTCCATGTTCGTAGGCCATTACTTTAAGTTTGTCCAGTTCGACAGTTGTCAGGCTGCTCAGAAGTATCGCCTGCCTGATCATCCCCCGGTGACTGGCGTATTCGATCAAATCAAGGCCTGCAAGGTCGGGCAGGCATTGGTCGCACAGAAGGATATCGAACGGTTGCGCAGCCTTGAGCATTTGCTGCAAGGCGCCTTCGGCGCTGTCAGTGGCGGTCAGTTGGGTGAAGCCATAACTCTCGAGCAGGTACTGAGTCGCCCGTAGCTGAAAGGGATGATCTTCCACCAGCAAGATGCGCCAATCATGTTTGAACATAGGAGTTTTCATGCGTCATCTGTCGAGCAGGGGAGTGTGATTATTTCGCGAGATGGTCGAACAATCGATCAGTCCGCTCTGCACAAGGTGTAGGGCGATTCTGTCGACGTTGAAATACAGTTGAATGTCGAGACATTCGATCAGCCGTTCAGAGTGCTCTGGCACGGCTGACCGATACGCTTCTATCCGTGGCTTGAACGACCGGTCATTTCCAGTGCCATTTCACTGGCATAGCTGTCGGTCATGCCGGCGATGAAATCAATCATGCGCAAGAAGGAGGTGTGTAAAGGGCCATGAGGATCGGGCGCATTATTACCCAACAGGTCGAGTATGCGCCGGTTCTTGAAGGATGGCGTACGGCCGTTGTGCTGCTCCAGTGCCGCGCCGCAAAAGGCATTGAGCAGGATTTCCAGGGTGGTGTAGGCGCCGATTTCGTGGAGTGTCTTGCGCTTGTCCTGGAAGATTTTTTTGCGCGCCATGTCCTTGGCATTCAAGACGCAGCGTTTGGCTGGGCCGTGCATGTGTTCCACCAGGTCGCCAGCCAGCGTGCCGGCCAGCAGCGCGTCCTGTTGCTCGACGAACGCTCGGGCTGCTGCGTTGGTCAGGTGTTCGATGGCTTTGCCCCGCAGGATCGCCAGTTTGCGCCGACGCGAATCTTGCGGGCCGAGCTGGCGATAGGTCTCCGGGAGGTCGTCGCCTACCAGGTCCAGCAGCAGGGACTCGACTTCGGCGTACTCCAACAACTCCATCTCCAGGCCATCTTCCAGATCGATCAGCGCGTAGCAGATGTCGTCGGCGGCCTCCATCAGGTACACCAGCGGATGGCGCGCCCAGCGTTGTTCGTCCAGTTGGGGCAGACCGAGTTTATGAGCGATCTGTTCCAGCAGCGGCAGTTCGCTCTGATAGCAGCCGAACTTGTGCTTCTTGTAGCCCAGTGAGTCGGCGTGCCGAGCAGTCCACGGGTATTTCAGGTAGGTGCCCAGCGTGGCGTAGGTCAGGCGGGTCCCTCCTTCGAACTGGTGGTATTCAAGCTGGGTAAGTACCCGGAAACCTTGGGCATTGCCTTCAAAATTGAGGAAGTCATTGCGTTCGGCTTCGCTCATCGCATCCAGCCAGCCACGGCCTGCGGCCTGCTGGAACCAGTGGCGGATCGCGTCTTCGCCGGAATGACCGAAAGGCGGATTACCAATGTCATGGGCCAGGCAAGCCGATTGCACCACCATTCCCAGATCGCTCGGTTCGCACCAGTCGGGCAGGGCGCTGCGGATGGTTTCACCAACGCGCATGCCCAGCGAACGGCCGACGCAGCTGACTTCCAGCGAGTGGGTCAAGCGCGTGTGGATGTGATCGTTGCTGGAGACCGGATGGACCTGGGTCTTGCGCCCGAGACGGCGAAACGCGCCCGAAAAAATGATGCGGTCGTGGTCTTTATGAAAAGGGCTGCGGCCTAGTTCTTCCGGGCTGTGCACAGGCTTTCCGAGGCGTTCGCGGGTAAGCAGGGTTTGCCAATCCAAGGCTGGTTTCTCCGTCAGGTGACTGATCCCCTAGCTTCCCGGTTCGCGCCGATACCTGCAAGAGGAACCAGGGTCTGTTGACGTATGGTGACGACCGCCACCATACGTCAACAGACCCTAAAGCCCTGCGGCATCGATATCGATGAGCAGCAGTCGTTCGCCGTTATCGAAAAACTGCCCGGCGGTGAGGCAGTACTGATTGCTGGTGGCATCGCGGTAGGTGTTGGAAAGCGTCAGCCGGCGCTCATCCCAACCCTCGGCCAGCAAGTGATAAAAGTAGGGGCGCCATGACCAGTTATGGCCCAGGTAGCGGTTATCGGCTTCCCAGCCGTTGTTGCGCCATTCCAGGTTGGGGGTCAGCTGCGTGCCGTGGCGGTCGCATTGATAAAAACGCAATAACCAGGGAAACGCTTCCAGTTGCGGCAAGGTACTGAGGGGCGCGCTGGCTTGAGCCCAGGCTTGCAGGATGGTCATCAGTTCGC
Source organism: Pseudomonas sp. GM102 (assembly GCF_000282555.1). NCBI lineage: Bacteria > Pseudomonadati > Pseudomonadota > Gammaproteobacteria > Pseudomonadales > Pseudomonadaceae > Pseudomonas > Pseudomonas sp. GM102. The sequence continues at coordinate 17,952 of NZ_AKJB01000007.1, forward strand.
TGAGTTGCTGGCGCATGATCATCAGGCGAGCGCGTTCAGCCAGTTTTTGCTGAACATAGCGCTGGCGCAGTTGCGCGAAACGCTCGACAAAGGCATCAGTGGCGAAGAAATCAGCTTGCGCACGGGCGAACAGAAAGCCCTGTACGTAGCGTGAACCACACTCCAGGGCGAAATTCAGTTGAGCTTCTGTTTCCACGCCCTCGGCGATAATCCAGCAACCGGTTTTCTCCGCCATTTGCGCCAGTGCCTTCACCACGTCGCTGCTGGGGCCTCCCAACGCGGCGGCCTGGAACAATCGCATGTCGAGCTTGAGAATGTCCGGTTGCAGGGCCAGCACGCGATCGAGCTGAGAGTAACCGGCACCGAAATCATCGATGGCGATCCGCGCCCCGGCTTGTCGGTAGCGGGCAACGACTTCGGCCAGACGCTGGCTGTCGCCGCCCAGTTCGGTGATTTCGAATACGATTCGCTGCGCGTCGACGCCATGCCTGCTCAGCTGCTTGAGGCTTGGCAGTGCCTGGTCCCGGCGCAAGCGACTGATCCAGCGGGGCGATATGTTCAGGCTGAGAAACCAGTCCGGGGGGGCTTCATGCAGACGGCTCAGCGCATCATCGCGAATCTGGCGATCGAGACGACGCAGGGCGATGGCGGGGGTTCGCGGGTCGGCGAACAGCGGTCCTACCGAGGTCAGTTGACCGTCGGCCTGACGCAGTCGACCCAGCGCTTCGACGCCAGCGATGCGGCCCGTCGCGGTATCGATGAACGGCTGAAAGCAGGCGAGCGGTTGCCCGTCGATCACGAGGCCTCCTTAGTGAGGGGTTGTTCTGGGTAAACCTGGACATCAGGCAGGCACACAGGATCAACCTCTCGATAAAGAGGTTAATCCCGGTGGTATTGCAAGAATGCAGCCAAACAGTACTGATTAGTGTTTGCGCGAGTTCTGCATGATCAGTTTGATCAGTGGCCCCAGCGTGACGCCCAGGCGAGCCAGCCGAGTCAGGCTGCCGATACCGCCACCCTTGGCACCTTTGCCGGTCAGAAAGCCCAACCCGATCACGGCCGCGATGCCCCAGAGCGGGGCGTGTTTGATGCCGAGACCGTCTTGCAGGTTTTGTGTCATGCCACGCACCCGTTGCAGGGGATGCAGCAGCTGTTGGGATTCGTGGCGAATTTCCTGGCGATGCATTTCCATGCGCAGGCGAATCAGCGCCTTGCGCATTTCCGTGCGCGAGCTGTTGCGGGGAAGTTCAGACAGGCTCATGGCAACAGACGCTCCCGATCATTGGCCAACTCTTCCAGGGTGCCGTGGAAGGGCGAGGATTCATCGAAAATCGCTGCTCTCAAGCGCATCGCACAGAACAACGCGGCGAGGGTATAGAACACACAGAGCCCGATGATTGCTGCCAGGCGATAGGTGTCCCAAAACAGGATCAACACCAGCGTCGACAAGCCCACCAGCAATAACAAGGCAAAGACCAGCGTCAGGCCTGCAAACAACAACAGGCTTACCGTGCGTGCTTTTTGTTCCTGCAATTCAATGCCAAACAGTTCGACATGACTGTGCAGCAGTCCAAGAAACGCGGCACCGAGGCGCCGCGGGGATGAGCCGGTGCCCGTCGCGGACGGGCCGGATTCGCCGATCGCCATATTAGCGCCGAGTGGCCAGCAGGCCGATCAGGAAGCCCACGCCAGCCGCGATTCCGACCGATTGCCATGGGTTGGCCTGGACGTAATCTTCCGTGGCGGTGACAGCGGCTTTGCCGCGCTCGCGCACAGAGTCTTCGGTCAACTTCAGGGTTTCCCGCGCGCGCAGCAGACTGTCATGGATCTGCTGGCGCAACTCATCGGCTTGATCGCCAGCCAGGGATTTGGTGTGTTCCAGCAACCTTTCAGTGTCGGTGACCAGTGTCTGAAAATCTTCCATCAAAACTTCTTGAGCAGTCTTTGCTGTGGTGCGTGCCATTGGTGATCTCCGTGAGTGGCTACTGAAGCGTTCGAGTATGAGCCTTGCGTGAAGGTTCAGTACAAATGACTGGTACAACTTTTGCTATGTCGTGGTGCGTCAGCCTGCGCCGTTGCGCTGTTGCCGGGCATGATTTCAGGAAAACCTTAACTCAAATAATCAAAACTCGCGCAAAGGTTCCGTTCTTGTGCGCCAAAGCGGTTCATCCGGATCAGCGCTTCAGTCTGGATCGGCTGCAACTTGGTGCGTCAGCCTTCTGCGCGAACTGCTTTGGTGCTTTTTTTTCAGCCTTCAGGTCTGCCAATCCATGGAAAATCTGCAAAGTGCTGTGGACAGTCTGGTCCATAGCTCCAACACGTTGTTCATCCTTATCGGTGCGGTCATGGTCCTGGCCATGCACGCCGGTTTCGCCTTTCTCGAGGTGGGTACGGTTCGACAAAAAAACCAGGTCAACGCCTTGTCGAAGATCCTCAGCGACTTCGCCATTTCGACCCTAGCCTACTTCTTTATAGGCTATTGGATTTCCTACGGAGTCACTTTTATGCAGCCGGCGGCGGTGATCACCGCCGATCATGGCTATGGGCTGGTGAAGTTTTTCTTTCTGCTGACCTTTGCTGCGGCAATCCCGGCAATCATTTCCGGAGGCATCGCCGAGCGCGCCCGGTTCGTGCCGCAGTTGTGTGCGACGGCGCTGATCGTGGCGTTCATTTATCCCTTCTTCGAAGGCATGATCTGGAATGGCAACTTTGGTCTGCAGGCCTGGTTGCTGGAGCGCTTTGGCGCCAGCTTCCATGACTTCGCAGGCTCCGTGGTGGTTCATGCCATGGGCGGCTGGCTGGCACTCGCGGCGGTGTTGTTGCTCGGCCCAAGGCAAGGTCGTTATCGCGATGGGCGACTCGTGGCATTCGCACCGTCGAGCATTCCCTTTCTGGCGTTGGGTTCGTGGATTTTGATCGTCGGCTGGTTCGGCTTCAACGTGATGAGCGCCCAGACCTTGCAAGGGGTCAGCGGGCTGGTGGCGGTGAATTCGCTGATGGCCATGGTCGGCGGCACTGTGGCGGCGTTGATCGTCGGGCGCAATGACCCGGGCTTCCTGCATAACGGCCCATTGGCCGGGTTGGTGGCGATCTGCGCCGGATCGGATCTGATGCACCCGGTGGGCGCATTGGTAACCGGTGCCATCGCCGGGGCACTGTTTGTCTGGTGCTTTACCGCGGCTCAAGGCAAATGGCGTATCGATGATGTGCTGGGCGTCTGGCCTTTGCATGGGCTGTGTGGTGTCTGGGGCGGGATCGCTTGCGGCATCTTTGGTCAAACCGCCTTGGGTGGTTTGGGGGGCGTGAGCCTGATCAGCCAGTTGATCGGCACTTCTTTGGGGGTGATCGTGGCGCTGGCCGGCGGTTTTGCGGTGTATGGCGCGATCAATGCATTGTTTGGTCTGCGCCTGAGCCAGGAAGAGGAGTATTACGGCGCGGACTTGTCGGTGCACAAGATTGGTGCCGTGAGTCAGGATTGAATCACTGTTCCTCATCGTCTGCACCGGGGTAAAAGCCATGCAGCAGGCGATAGCGGTCACGCCGTACCTGGTCGACCCGGTCTCGCACCTGCTGGCCGGGTATGCCCAGCATGATCAGCGCGTGGGAGGCGAGCATCAGGCTGGACTCCAGCAACTCGGGTACGACTTCGCTGGCGCCAGCCGCCTTCAACTCGGCCAACTGACTGTCGTCCCGCGTGCGCACCAGGATCGACACACTCGGGTTGAACCGGCGTGCCTCCTTGAGTATCAACAGTGCTATGTCCGTCTTGTCCACGGCGACCACCAGCAGTCGGGCGCGTTCCAGCCCTATCGCGACCAGCAGCTCGCCGCGACGTGAGTCGCCGTAATGAACACAGCTTTCATTGACGGCTGCTTCCTGAACCCGCATCGGGTCGGTATCCAGCGCGATGTAAGGTTGATCTATATTACGCAGGACGCGTCCGATGGACTGGCCTACGCGGCCGTAGCCACAAATCACTACGTGATTGTGCAGGCCTGCGTTGAGCGCGCTGATTTTTTCGAGTTCGGCTTCTTCGTTGGGCTTGTGGTGCAGGCGAGTGGCGATGTAGGGAGCGGCGCGCAGCAGTAAAGGCGTCACCAGCATCGAGCAGAACGTGGCGGCCAGCAGCAGGCCACCGAAGTCGGCGGGCATCAGTTTGCTCTGCTGCATCTGCGCCATCAGGGCAAAGCAGAATTCGCCCCCTTGAGCCAATGCCAGGCCGCTGCGCCAGGCGGTTTCGACATCGCTGCCGCGCCATTTGACCAGCAGCGCGACCACGGTGCCTTTGATCAGTAGCAACCCCAGCGTCAGACCGAGAATCAGCAGGCCGTGGCTGGCAAACAACCGCAAGTCGATCAGCATGCCGATGCTGACGAAGAACACCCCGAGCAGAATGTCGCGGAACGGACGGATGTCCGCCTCGATCTGATGTCGGTAGTGACTTTCCCCCAGTAGCATGCCGGCGAGAAAGGCGCCCAGGGCTGGGGAGAGGCCGAGCAGGTGAGTCAGCCAGGCCGTCAGCAAAACGATCACCAGCGCCAACAGCACGAACAACTCTGCGGACCGGGACGCGGCGACTTCATGAAACAGCCGTGGCAAAAACCAGCGACTGACCAGCAGCAGACCGACGAACAGCACGATCGTCTTGCCCAGCGTCAATGGCAGAGCCCAATACCAGACCTGGTCGCTGTTACCGGCGAACACCGGCACCAGGGTCAGTAGCAGCACTGCGACCACGTCCTGGAACAACAGCACGGCGATGGCATTCTGGCCGTGGCGGCTGAAGAGCTCGCCGAGGCTGCTCAACTCCTTGCTGACAATGGCAGTGGATGACAGCGCCAAACCGGTGCCGAGTAACAGTGCAGGCGTGGTCGGCATGCCGAACAGCATCAGCAACCCCCCCAGTACAATCCCGGAACCCAGGACTTGCAGGCTGCCCAGGCCAAATACCACCTGGCGCAGTGCGAGCATTTTCGACAGGGAAAATTCAAGCCCGAGGGAGAACAGCAAGAACACCACGCCCAACTCGGCAAGGTCGGGCAGCTCTTCGCTTTCATTCACCCAGTTGAACGCTGTCGGGCCGATCATCAGCCCTACGCACAGGTAGCCCAGCACCGGCGGCAAGCGCAGGCGCTGGAACAGTGCAATCACCACCAGGGAGGAGGTGAAGATGATCAGCAGATTGGCGAACACAAAAAGCTCCGGTGAGGGTTCTGGCTACTCAAGCGTAGAGGCAAAAAAGACGCAAGCATCGCGTAAATGGCAGTTGAGGCGAATGATGTGCGTCAGGAGTTTGCCGAAATCTCTTGATATCAGCCATTGCTCAGACAGATGGGGCATCGGCTCGACTGCTTTTGATAGCGGGCCTAGAATGAGCGCTTACTTCGATGGGTCTTGTCGTCATGCCTCCTGAATGTCAGCTGTTCGGCACCGTTGGTTGCCATCTTTGTGAAGTCGCCGAAGCCATGCTGATGGAGTTTGTCGAGCGTGGTCTGTTGGTGGAGCTGGTGGATATCGCTGACGATGAAACCTGGTTCGAAGCTTACAGTCTGCGTATTCCGGTGTTGCGACGGGTCGATACCGGCGCTGAGTTGGGCTGGCCGTTCGGTGCCGATGAAGTGGTGGCGTTCCTGCGCGAACCCTGACGCTGCTGGCGATGCACCCCACCTGTCGCGATCCTCGTTTCATCCATTGGCCAAAGACAGGTTATTCGGTTACTGTATGTTCATACAGTTACTCCGATTGCCTGCCATGCTTTCCCCGGTTTCGGGTTTACGCAGGCGATCCCGGACGTCAGAGGGATGAACCTTGGTCAATGTCGAGCAATTGAAGAACAGCGTGAACCGGATGTCGGCGGACGTGGTGCGCGAGGCCGTCCTCGAATTACGTTTGGATGGCCTGGTCACGGAGGGGAAAACGCCCTTCAATAAATTGCATTTCAATACCTGTTTCGCCGAAATCGAAGCTTTGTTCCAGCGCGCGGGCTATCACCGGCAACTGGATGTCGTGGGCTATCAGGGTTTGTTGTATGCGCTTTATGATCCGGGGCGCTGGGAAGCGGTCGATGTGCTGCGCTGGCTCAAGGAGTTCACCGAAGCGGCCGCTCGAACACAGTCGATACCGGCCTGAGGATTCTCTTCTAGGTTCGTTCCGGCCACTGTTGGATAATGCCGCCCTGCATTGAGGGGTTAGAGCTTTTCGTATGTCCACTTCATCTTTTTCTGCTGCACATAACCAGGCCAGCACGCTCTATCTGCCGCCGGGGCCGTGGCAGACCGTGCTCGATTGCCTGTGTGAACACTTCAGCGCCATCGGTCGTGAACAATGGCTGGACAGAATTGCTCGCGGTCGTGTCCTCGATGGGCACGGCCTGCCGATTGACCTGGACCTGCCTTACAAGGAAGGTCTGCGGATTCATTATTTCCGTGAGGTGCCGGACGAAAAACCGATCCCGGTAGTGGAGTCGATCCTCTATGCCGACGAGCATCTGGTGGTGGCGGACAAGCCGCACTTTCTGCCTGTGACTCCGGCGGGTGAATACGTGGAGCAGACATTGCTGCGACGGCTGATCCGTCGACTGGATAACCCGCATCTGGTGCCATTGCATCGCATCGACCGACATACGGCGGGGTTGGTGCTGTTTTCAGCCAACCCTCAGAGTCGGTCGGCGTATCAATCATTGTTTCCTACACGCCAGATCGAAAAGCGCTATGAAGCAATCGCCCGGGCATTGCCTGAACACTCCTTCCCGCTGGTCCATAAAAGTCGACTTATCGATGGCGAGCCGTTTTTTCGCATGCAAGAAGGTCCGGGCATCAGCAATACCGAGACGGCTGTCGAGGTCAGGGAAAAAAACGGTGAACTCTGGCGTTATGCGCTGTACCCGGTGACGGGTAAGAAACATCAGTTGCGAGTGCACATGACAGCCCTGGGGGCCAGCATCTGCAATGATCCGTTCTATCCGCAGGTGCTCAAGGACGTAGAAGATGACTATGCCAACCCCTTGAAGCTGTTGGCTCAGGGGTTGCGATTTGTCGATCCGGTCACGGGGCAGGACAGAGAATTCGAAAGCACTATCACCTTGCAGTGGTGATCACAGGGCTAATGTCCTACTTTTCTTAAACCACGAAAAAGCCCGCTTTTAAAGCGGGCTTTTCTGTATCTGGTTGTCGCCGTAAAGATTACAGATCTTTAACGGTACGGACCTGATCTTTATTGACGCGGGTGTGCTTGCCATCCAGTTGTTCGAATTCGTAAAAGCCCGATTCTTCATCGTACTTAGGCGCGTCGACGGCCTGGATTTCTCGACCGTCATTCAAGGTGATCACTGTAGGCGATGCGCAACCGGCGAGGGTCGCAAGGCCCAGTGCGAGCATGAAAGTGGCGAGGGTCCGTTGGGTCATGGGTGTGTCTCCGAATGGGAATTCTTTTGGTTGCTGAGCTTGAGACGTATACAACGCGCGCAAGTTCCTTCGCGTGTCAGTCTGACACAGTGTGGTGTGCGCTTAACAGTTCCGGCGTATTGAGATTGGCCAGGCGAGGGTCGTTATCCGGGCATTGCAGGGCTGTGGCGCCCAGTTTGCGCATAAGGCGACCCGGGCTGCGCTCACCTTCGTTCCAGGCCGTCTCGAAAGCCGCTGAAAGGGCGACAGGAATCATGCACAGCAAGGGTTCCCAGTGTTCGCCGTGGCGCAGCATCAGCGGTTTGTCCGGATGCTGCCCGGCAGTTTCACGCATGTTCTGGAGCAGTGCGGCATCGATGCGTGGCACATCGCAAGGGAGTACAAGTAAGTAGGCATGACGGGCCGCCTTCAGGCCTGCGCGAATACCCGCCAACGGCCCCGGAAAGTCGCCTTCGTCGTCATGGACCAACTGATCCGCATAAGGCGCATATTTTTCCAGGTTTCTGTTGCAGGAGATAATCAGGTCATCGCTCAATGGGCGCGTCTTACGGTGCAGATGCGCGATCAGTGGCTCGCCGTGCCAATCCAGCAAACCCTTGTCCTGACCACCCATGCGTTGGCCGCGACCGCCGGCCAGGAGCAGTATGGAGCAGGGCGCCAGAGGTGTATTCGAGGTCATCGCACTTCTCCATGGGGGCGGCGAAAAAATGAGGCGCTGTGATATAACACCGGGCTGTTTCTCCTACAACTGGACGAGCCTATGAAAGCCAAGGCTGATGTACCTTTCGCACCGCTCAACATCGCGGTGCTGACTGTCAGCGATACCCGTACCCTGGAAACCGATACCTCAGGCCAGGTCTTCGTTGACCGTTTAAGCGCTGCCGGTCATAACCTGGCGGCCCGTGTACTGCTTAAAGATGACCTCTACAAAATTCGCGCGCAAGTCGCCAACTGGATCGCCGATGAGGTCGTGCAAGTGGTGCTGATCACCGGCGGTACCGGGTTCACCGGTCGCGACAGCACGCCCGAAGCCGTGAGTTGCCTGCTGGATAAACAGGTCGATGGTTTTGGTGAGTTGTTCCGGCAGATATCGGTAGCGGATATCGGCACCTCGACAGTGCAGTCCCGGGCCTTGGCCGGTCTGGCCAATGGCACGCTGGTGTGCTGCTTGCCGGGCTCGACCAACGCGGTGCGCACCGGTTGGGACGGCATTCTTGCCGAGCAACTGGATTCGCGCCACCGTCCGTGCAATTTCGTGGCCCACCTGAAACAGGCGGCACCCTGTGAATCGCGTGGGTAAGCCAGGCAAGACTGGCAGTCTGATGGCTGTCGAGGTGGCACTGGCGCGTTTACTGGAAATGGCCGACGCCACGAAGATTCGTGAGCACGAACGCTTGCCATTGGCGCAGGTTCAGGGGCGTGTACTGGCCACTGACCTGGTCTCGACACTTGATTTGCCGCCTTGGCCCAACAGTGCCATGGACGGTTACGCCTTGCATCTGGCCGACTGGACGGGAGAGCCGTTGGTGGTCAGTCAGAAGATTTTTGCAGGCCAGGCCCCGGAGCCCTTGAAGCCGGGTACCTGTGCGCGGATCTTCACAGGCGCGCCTGTGCCCGCAGGTGCCGACTGTGTCGAGATGCAGGAGAACGCCGAGGTTCAGGCAGATGAGCGGGTACGTTTCACCGAGACCATGACCCCGGGACAGAACATCCGTCCACAAGGTCAGGAAGCCACCGTCGGTGAGCTGATCTTGCCCGCCGGAACACGTCTGGGGCCTATCGAGCAGGGGCTGGCGGCATCGCTGGGATGCGCTGAGCTGGACGTGGTTCGCAAAATTCGTGTTGCGGTCTTGTCTACCGGTGATGAGTTGATTGAGCCAGGTCAGGCCCTTGGGCCGGGACAGATCTACAACAGCAATCGGGTATTGCTCTGTAGCTGGTTGCAGCGCTTGGGTTGTGAGGTGATCGATGCCGGTATTCTTCCCGATGATTTAGCGACCACTCGTGCCCGCCTTGGTGAGCTAAAGGATGTCGACTTGATTCTCTCGACCGGTGGCGTATCGGTGGGAGAGGCTGACTTTCTGGGTATTGCCTTGCGGGAAGAGGGCGAATTGACTCTGTGGAAGCTTGCCATCAAACCAGGCAAACCACTGACGTTCGGGCATTTTCGCGGCGTGCCTGTGATTGGTTTACCCGGCAATCCGGCATCGACCCTGGTGACGTTTGCTCTGTTGGCAAGGCCCTACCTCTTGCGCCGTCTAGGCGTACAAGAGGTCGAGCCCTTGAAGTTTCAGGTGCCGGCAGGGTTTGTCTGGCCAAAGGCTGGTAACCGACGTGAGTACTTGCGCGGACGTCTGGAGAATGGCCGGGCAATCATCTACAGGAATCAGAGCTCTGGCGTACTGCGCAGTGCTGCCTGGGCTGACGGTCTGGTTGAAGTGCTGGAAGACCGTACGCTGATCGAGGGTGATTGTGTGAGCTTCATCCCGCTGAGTGAAGTCTTGAGCTGATACAGGCGCTGGTTTTGTCACGCAAGCCCGGTTGATCGCATTGGGCTTGCGTGCATGACCATTCCTTAATGTGCCAGAAGTGTCACGACCTGGTCGAAGCGGCTGTTGGCGATCCAGGTCAGAAGTCCCAGGATCACGGCTGTTCCGCCAGCTGAATAGGCAAGTCTGTGTTTGATGGATTTGACGTCACCCCGGACTTCATCCATGTCTCTTCGGATATATTTGAGGTGTGTCTCCAGTTCAATGACGCGAGGTTCCATATCAACTTCTCCGGCGGGCTTTGCGCTGTTTTTGAGTTCAGCCTGATGATTGGCGCGATTTTCTGCGAACGGCGCCACCGGAGTTACCGGTAGTCTGAGGTCATGGCTTTGCATGGAGTAACTGGCTCCTTGCGTTAAAACCATTCAAGTGGCCGATGCCGTTGTTGCCTGCGCTTTTTGAGGCCCTTAAGGGGGTTCCATTCATTGTTTTCACGTCCCTGTGTAAATTAACGGGTGATGACTGATAACCGAGACACAACGGTGTACCAATTGCCCTGTTGGGTCAATTGAGCCGATTCCTCACGTTTTGTAAGAAAAAATACCGCTCTGTAGGACTCACCTTTCCTTTCCCAGGAAATAATTCAAATTCTTGCGACTTTTATGAGGCGCCGCGAGGTCAACATATCCCATGGAATTGCGGATATGGGAGTGGCAAAAATGAGCGAGTGCAAGGCACTGTTGATTCTGCATGGCAAGCAGGCACTCAATGAGGAGGTCCGTGCAGCCGTCGAAGGCAAACGCCAGCAGGGCTGGAAACTGGCTGTTCGGCTGACCTGGGAGGCCGGTGATGCGCAGCGATTGGTGGAAGAAGCGCTGACGGCAGGCTATACGCAACTGATTGCCGGCGGCGGCGACGGTACCTTGCGTGATATCGCCGAAGCCATGGCGGCGCATTCGACTCAGGCCAGTCTGGTACTTTTGCCCTTGGGCACCGCCAACGATTTTGCTCGCGCTGCCGGTGTGCCTCTGGAGCCCGCTCAGGCGTTGGATCTTCTGGAGGTCGCTCCGCGAACCATTGATCTGGGAGAAGTCGGCGGTCAGGTTTTCCTGAACATGGCCACCGGCGGCTTTGGCAGTCAGGTCACGGCCAATACCTCCGAGGATCTGAAAAAAATTCTTGGAGGCGCCGCTTATCTTTTCACGGGTTTATCGCGCTTCAGTGAGTTGCATGCGGCCTATGGCGAGTTGCAGGGGCCGGATTTTCACTGGAGCGGCGAATTGCTGGCATTGGGCATTGGCAATGGTCGACAGGCTGGCGGTGGTCATGTGTTGTGCCCGCAGGCGCTGGCTGACGATGGTCTGCTGGATATCAGCATTTTGCCCGCGCCACAGGAAGTGGTCGGTACCTTGAAAGATTTGCTGGCCGATGGCTTTGGCATCGACAACATGTTTGTGCGAGCTCGCTTGCCGTGGGTCGAGATCAAAGCCTCGGAGGGCCTTTATATCAACCTTGATGGTGAACCTCTGGAGGGCGATAGTCTGCGTTTCTCGGTGCGCCCGGCGGCATTACGGGTGCATTTGCCCGAGGGCTCGCCGCTGCTGAGCGTCTCGTATCCAGCTAATCGTCCAGACTGATAATTTGCTCGCGCACGGCGAACAGCACCAGGCCGGCCACATCGTAGATCTGCAAGCGTTTCATGATCTGCGAGCGGTGGGTTTCGACAGTCTTGATGCTCAGACCCAGGCCATTGGCGATTTCCCGGGTGGATTTGCCGCGAACAATCAGTCGCAGGATTTCCAGCTGACGTGCCGTCAGATTGTGCGAGTCCTGGGTTTGCGTCTGATTTTTCTGGGTTCGGGTCAGCGCCTGGTTGATAACGGTATGGGCAATGGCCGGGCTCAGGTAGCGTTCGTTATTGCGCAAGGCATCCAGGGCATGTTCGAGTTCGGTGGCTGTGGTGTCCTTGAGCAGATAGCCATGAGCCCCTGACTCCAGTGCCTGCATGATGAGTGCCGGGTCGGTGTGCATCGACAGAATGAGCACTTTGCACTGCGGGCGTACTCGTTTGAGTCGTTGCAAGGCTTCAAGGCCACCGGTTTCCTTCATGGAAATATCCAGCAGAATGATGTCCGGGGATAGCTGCTCGACCATCTCGACCAACTGCGAGCCATCATTGGCCTCCCCGATTACCGCATAGCCGGGAATATCCAGCACCAGGGCGCGCACGCCAGCCCTGATCAGCGAGTGGTCGTCCACCAGAAGTAAGTTACAAGTCAATGCATAACCTTATTCGTACTGGCCCGTTCTAGCGCACGGGGCGCCCAGGGGAAGAGTGCTTCTATTTGAGTGCCTTTGCCTGGTTCGCTGGTCACGGTCAGCGTGCCACCTAACTGATCGATCCGTTCCGACATTCCGGCCATTCCCCGTTGCCCCTCGCGAGCGGGATCTGCCGCAGGTGCGAAACCCAGGCCATCGTCGCTGATCAACAGCGTCAGGCCTTGGGGCAGGCGTTGCAGGCGGACCAACAGATTACTGGCCTCGGCGTGACGCAGTATATTGGTAATTGCTTCTTGAGTGATTCGAAAAGCTGCCACCGCCATTTCTTCCGGTATACCCGTCAAGCGCTGATGGCATTCCAGGCTCCAGTTCACGGAGGTATTGGCCATCGTCCTGACTAAATGCGCACGCAGACTGGCTTCCAGCCCGAGACTGGCCAGTTGCCGCGGATTGAGGATGGCCGAGACGTCACGAACCTTGGTCAGGGTTTCGTCTAGCGTATCGCTGAGTATCGAACACTGACCCTGTAGTTCTTCGGGCAATCGACGTTTGAGCCATTCACTTTGAAGTTTTGCGGCGGTCAGTAATTGACCGATGTCATCATGCAGCTCCCGACTGAGCCGGTGGCGTTCGTTTTCCTGCACTTGCAGCAGACGGTCAGCCAGTTCTTGAGGTTGAAACTTTATCGACTTGCGCGAGAGGCAATGCCCCACCCAGACACAGGTCAGCGCCGCACCATTGAGCACCAGCAGACTCACCGGCAGAGGTATGGACAAGCTATAGACCAGCAGGCTGCCAAGCGCCGAGCAGATGCACAGTAAAAGCGTAAACCGGCGCGCGTTTTTTCGGGAAGGTGGCCACAGGGTATTTGACTTGAGGCTGGCGTACATAGCGGATGGAGCCAATGGATGTTCGCTGCGGGCAGACCGGCCGTAAGGACTGACGGGTCTGTGTGTGGAAATCGTTGTGCGAAGTCAGCTTCAATGACTGCGGTGCAGTGCTCGAAATACAGACTTCAATGTGCTCGTCTGGAGTCACTCTGTCATTAATGGACGTCAATTAATGGTCGGCATAATAACACTTAAGATACCGTCGGTCGCGTTCGGTATATAACGCTATACAGTCAGGAAATATAGTTTTTGGACGATGGTTCCATAATGGAAAAACTGTCGAGTTTTTATCGTAGGAAGATATCGATTGCCAGGCATTTTGGTTTTATTGGACTGGCATTATCTGAAGTCGAGACAGGGATAACTATTTGTTTCGCGCTGTCGTCGAATGGTCAGAAATATTCAATTGCGACATGAGCGCACCAAGTTATATGGCAGCAACATGACCATAAAAACTGCAACACAGCCAGAGGCAAGGTGATCTCAGGCTTGTCGTTCCGCGAACGAAACGAGCCTGAACGGTCTGGAGTGGCTGGGCGGTTGAAACTGACTATGTCCCACTTGAAACGCAAACGCTTCAATCAGTGAGGTCTGTTCACTGTCATCCAGACCGAGCTGGCCGGTAGTCTGATCGATGAGTTCGAGTTGCCAGGCCATTAAGGTGAAGCAGTCCTTGAGCGCGTCCAGGGCTTGATCGTGCAGATCCATGTGGTTCTGCGCGTGGCTCAGCAATCCATGAATATGCAGCGAGAACTCCGAGACCGCCGCCAGGGCCAAGGCATCAGCCTTGCTGGACAGCTTGAGAAGGGTGCTGAGCATGCAATCGATGGCGTCCTTGTCATTGCTGATCAGTTGCAAATGACTCAGGCATTCCTCGGATTTGGCCAAGAGTGTTTCGGCCTCGACGAGAAATTCTGGAAATCGTTGAGCCCACTCTTTGGTGTCGTTCGGCATGCTTATCTCCACAACGTCATGTCAGATGAGGGAATGTCGTGTGTGCCAACGGGAACCATACGCGTCCCGGCGCTGCCAAGCCTTCGTGAGATCGCGCTCCGGCAGGTTTGAGCGCCGGCTGGGGAACTCGAGAGGGTGGATGGCCACTGACCTGCGATCGCACACAAAAGCCTGACTCCGTTCATGCAATGAGAATGGCGTCACATTAATGGCTATTGGATATTGCGAATATCAGGTTGGGCCTGATTGTTACTAGGGGAATCCCTTACGCAGGGGAACCTAACGTGCAAACCGAGGTCGCGCCGCAGGGAATGAAGCAGATGAAAATCACGGAGCCAGTAAAGCATGATGTTAATGTGACATCAATGCTTGATCGTGGCATTTTGTCTGGGGGTCAAGGTCCGGCAAGAACAGCCGATAACTCCCTTTAGTGAATTCATCAGAACAAGCCCAGGAGTCATTAATGGCCGGCATTCTCGACACGGTAGACCAACGCACGCAACTAGTGGGTGAGAATCGCCTGGAAATTCTCATGTTTCGGCTGGCCGGACGGCAATTGTTTGCGATCAACGTCTTCAAGGTCCAGGAAGTGCTGCAGCTGCCGAAGCTGACCCTGATGCCGCAACGTCATCCCTTTGTCTGCGGCGTGGTCAACCTGCGTGGCCAGACGCTGCCGGTGATCGACCTGTCCCAAGCCATCGGCATGCGTCCGCTGGTGCCAAGCCCCACCAGTACCATCATCGTCACCGAATACAACCGTTCGGTGCAGGCGTTCCTGGTGGGTGGCGTGGACCGCATCGTCAACATGAACTGGGAAGCCATTTTGCCGCCGCCAACCAGCGCCGGTCGCCAGCATTACCTGACTGCCATTAGCAAGGTCGATGATCAGTTGGTGGAAATCATCGACGTCGAAAAAGTCCTGGCCGAAATCGTTCCGTACAACGCCAAGGTATCGCGCGAAAAACTCGACGATCCGGTTCTGGAACTTGCCCGTGGTCGTGAAGTGCTGTTGGTGGATGACTCGAACGTGGCCCTGTCGCAATTGCGCGACACCTTGGGTCAGTTGGGCGTGAAGATGCACATCGCCAGCGATGGATTGAAGGCGCTGAACATGCTCAAGGCCTGGGCCGATACGGGCGAAGTCATGACTGACAAGCTGCTGATGATCTTCACCGATGCGGAAATGCCGGAAATGGACGGCTATCGCCTTACCACCGAAATACGTAATGACCCCCGTTTGCGCGGCCTTTATGTGGTCTTGCACACCTCGCTGTCGGGCAGCTTCAACGACTCGATGGTCAAGAAGGTCGGCTGCGACAACTTCCTCTCCAAGTTCCAGCCCGACAAACTCGTCGACGTGGTGCGCCAGCGCCTGATGCTCGACGCAGTACCTGCCTGACAACAATCTGGAAAAGTGCAGTGGCAAGGGTTTGGGGCTGCTGCGCAGCCCAGCGGGGGCAAGCCCCGATGCTGGTAAGTCAAGAATTTTGCGCGACGAAAACCCTGTGGGAGCGAGGCTTGCCCGCGAAAAATGCACCGCGGTTTTTCAGGTATTACGCGTCATCGTTCTTCGCGGGCAAGCCTCGCTCCTACAGATTCTGCGCAAGCCCCCCTCGTCACGGGGGCTTTGATTCGGCAATCAAGCTCGTATAGGGTGACGTTTTTACCTACCAGGGAGCTGGCCATGCGTCTGAGCGCGCTTTATCGTTATCCGTTGAAATCCGGCAAGGGCGAGACCCTGAATCAGGTCAGCCTGGACAAGCTGGGACTGGACGGTGATCGACGCTGGATGCTGGTGGACGAGGCCAGTGGGCGTTTTCTGACCCAGCGCGCGGTCGCGAAAATGAGTCAGCTGTCGGCGTTGTGGAATGCCGGCGGCGGCTTGACCCTCAGTGCCCCGGGCCATTCACCGATCGATATTGCGTTGCCTGACGCTGAGGTCGATCTGCGTGGGGTGACCATCTGGCGCGACACTTTGCGCGTTCCCGATGCCGGCGATGCGGCGGGCGCCTGGGTCAGTGAGTTCATCGGCAAACCGACGCGTCTGGTGCAAGTGCCGCTTGATCGCGCGCGGACCACCCAGGCCGGTTATGGCAAGGACGATGATCAGGTGGCTTTTGCCGATGGTTTTCCGTTGTTGCTGATTGGTCAGGCGTCGCTGGAAGACTTGTCGAGCAAGGTCGGGCGGCCGCTGGAGATGTTGCGTTTCCGGCCCAATCTGGTGATCGAGGGCAGCGAGGCCTATGCCGAGGATGGCTGGAAGCGCATCCGCATTGGCGATGTCGAGTTCCGCGTGGTCAAGTCCTGCTCACGCTGCATTCTGACCACCATCGACCCGCAGACCGGCGAACGCAGCGAAGATCGTGAACCGCTGGCCACGTTGCAGAAATACCGCACCGAGGCCGACGGCGCGATGTTCGGTCAGAACCTGGTCAATGACGGCAATGGTCGGCTTGAAGTCGGCATGCCCGTGACGATCCTCGAATAAAAGCCCTTCAAAATAAAAAATGCCCGCGTCCAAGGACACGGGCATTTTTTTTGTCGCTGTGAAACCCCGGGGGTTAGCCGCGGTATTCGCACAGGTAAGCGGTGTCGACAGCCACTTTCAGCTGGAACTTGCTGTTGGCGGGCACGTTGAACTGGCTGCCGGCGGCGAAGGTTTCCCAAGTATCGCTGTCAGGCAGTTTGACGGTCAGGGCGCCGGACACCACGTGCATGATTTCACGCTGGCTGGTGCCGAATTCGTATTCGCCCGGTGCCATGACGCCGATGGTCGCTGGACCTTCAGCGGTGCCAAAGGCGATCGACTTGACGGTGCCGTCGAAGTACTCGTTGACTTTAAACATGGGCGGTTCCTCGAAAAGGGCTAAAAAGGGCCGGCCAGTATGCACAAGGTGTCGATAGGCGTCACCTCCTGCACTCAAGGATTAGCGGGGAAAACCAGCGGTAACAAACGCGCAGTATTGCGCGCGTCTTCCAGCGCCCGATGTTGCTGACCGTTGAACTGCAGGCCCGCCAGCTGCAAGGCACCATTAAGCCCCAGCGGGCGCTCCAGCCGACGCGCCTTGGCGAAGCGTTGCTTGAGGTTCATATGCGGCACCCGGCTCAGGGCGCTGTCGAGTTGCAGGCGCTGCCAGTCCTGAAGCAGCTGTTTGCGGTCGTAATCGCCCCAACTGGCCCAGCCTTCCAGGCTCGCGTGATGTTGGCCGAGCCAGCGTTCGAACAACGGCCAGACGTCGGTGAGCGGTTGTGAGGCATCGATATTGGCCTGGGTGATGTGGGTCAGTTCCCGGCAAAACGGCGTCAGCAAGGGCCGGCGCAACGGGCGCACGAAGCACTGGAAGTGATCCAGTTCCTGGCCCTTGCGGTCCACGAGGGTGGCACCGATTTCGATGATTTCCATTTCCGTTACTGGCCAGCCACCCTCATCGGTGGTGGCTTCCAGATCAATGACCAACCAGTGAGGCATCGCAGGGTTCCTGGTATCCGCGTCCTGATAGGGCTTGAGCGTAGCCAAACCCGGCGGATCCGCCTAGCGGCTTATTCGACCTCTAACAAAATCTGACGATTTTTGACCTGATCACCTACCTTGATCTGCAACCGTTTGAGGACTCCGTCGATACCCGATTTGAGTGGATGCTCCATTTTCATTGCTTCAAGCACCACCAGTAGCTGACCTTTGCTGACCGGGCTGCCCTCACTGACCAGTACATCGACGATCGCCCCGTCCATCGGCGCCTTGAGCGTACCGGAACTGACACTGGCCTGGCTGCTGACCAGTGCCTGGGTTCGATCGACCAGCCGCAGGCTGCCGGGGCGCGTGAACAACCACAGTTGCCCGGCCTCGAGGCGGTAGGCATGGCGTTGGCGGATGCCGTCGATTTCCAGCGTGGCCCAACGTCCGTCGCACTGGATGACCTTCAGTTCGAGGGCACGAGCACCGATCTGAGCGCGGTAGGGTTTGCCAGGTTCAGCGTTCAATTCCACCGGCCAATCCTGATCCTCCAGGCCGATTCGGTAGTGCAAGGGCACGCTGGCGTTGTTGCGCCAACCGGCCAGCGGGGCGCGGTGAGCCTGCGCTGAAGCCTGATAAAACAGCGCCGCGGCGATGGCCAGTTCTTCGCTGCTCGGCGGGTAGGGATGAAGGCAAGGATGATCGGCGAAGTACGTGGGGATGAACCCGGTGCTGAACTCGCCACTGATGAACTGCGGATGTTCCAGCAGACAGGCGAGCAAGCGCTGATTGCTTTGCACGCCCAGCAGCACGCTGTCCTGCACCGCCCGTAACAACTTGCGCCGGGCTTCTTCGCGGGTGGCACCGTGGGCGATGAGCTTGCCCAGCATCGGGTCATAAAACGGACTGACAGACTGGCCTTCGATCAGGCCATGGTCGATTCGCACGCTGCCCTGCAACACAGGTTCCCAGGCTGCGATTCGCCCGGTTTGCGGCAGAAACCCCTGGGCTGGATCCTCGGCGTACAAGCGCACTTCCATGGCATGGCCGTTGAGCTGCACCTGCTCCTGTCGCAACGGCAGTGGCAATCCTTCGGCGACATGTAACTGCCAGGCCACCAGATCGAGGCCGGTGATCAGCTCTGTCACCGGATGTTCCACTTGCAGCCGGGTGTTCATCTCCAGAAAGTAAAACTGCCCGCGAGTATCCAGCAGGAATTCCACAGTACCAGCGCCGACATAATTCACCGCGCGCCCCGCCTTGAGCGCTGCTTCGCCCATGGCCTGGCGCAAGTCGGCAGTCATCACCGGGCAGGGCGCTTCTTCGATGACTTTCTGATGCCGGCGCTGGATCGAACAATCGCGCTCACCAAGGTAGATCAGGTTGCCGTGCTGATCGCCGAACACCTGAACCTCGACGTGACGGGGGGCGATCAAGGCTTGCTCGAGGATCAGTTCGTCGCTGCCAAACCCATGCTGCGCTTCGGAGCGTGCGGTACGGAGTTGCTCCAGCAAATCTCCAGCGCTGTGCACCAGGCGCATGCCACGACCGCCGCCACCGGCACTGGCCTTGATCATCAGCGGGTAGCCGATGCGTTCGGCTTCGCGACTCAGAGTCGCGTCGTCCTGTTCGCTGCCCTGATAGCCTTTGATGCAGGGCACGCCCGCTTTGATCATGGCGAGTTTCGACAGACGTTTGCTGCCCATCAGTTCAATGGCCTCGGGGCTCGGGCCGATGAAGATGATGCCGGCCTGTTGGCAGGCGCGGGCGAATTCTGCGTTTTCCGAGAGGAAGCCGTAACCGGGGTGGATCGCATCGGCACCGGTGCGCCGGGCGGCGTCGATGATTGCCGGGATGTTCAGATAAGACTGCTGCACCGGGGCCGGGCCGATGTTCACGGCTTCGTCGGCGATCTGCATATGCAAGGCATCGGCGTCGGCATCACTGAACACGGCGACGGTGCGGTAGCCCAGCGCTTGCGCGGTGCGCTGGATGCGGCAGGCGATTTCACCGCGGTTGGCGATCAGGATTTTGCTGAAGGCGGGCATGGGTTGTTCCCTTGGTTTTTGCGGTGAATGTGATGGCCCCTTCGCGGGCAAGCCTCGCTCCTACGGACTGCGTGATACCCCTGTAGGAGCGAGGCTTGCCCGCGAAGCTTTTAAATGGCCCAACCCGGTTTTCGCTTCTGCACAAAAGCCATGGTCCCCTCGACTCCTTCATCCCCGGTCACTGCTTCACTGAACCACTCGGCCGCCTGATCCAGCAGGCCATCCGAAAGTTGCACCGCACTCGCCAGCAAGAGTTTTTTGGTCGCCGCATTCGCCCCCGGAGCACAACACAACACATGGGCCAGCACCTCATCGAGGCGCTCGGCCAAGGCTTGCGGGTCATGCTCGACGAAATGCACCAGTCCCATCCGCCGAGCCTGGGTGCCATCGAACCGTGCGGCGGTCAGGGCCAGTCGGCGGGCCTGGGTCAGGCCGATGCGCTGCACCACGAACGGTGCGATCTGCGCCGGCAACAGGCCGAGGCTGGTTTCCGGCAGGCCGAATTGCGCCTGATGATCGGCCATGGCTATGTCACTGACGCAGGCCAGACCGAAGCCGCCGCCAAGTACCGCGCCTTGCAGCACCGTGATGACCACTTGCGGCGCATGCTGAGCTTCTTCCAGCAAGGTGCCGAACGCACGGTTCAATTCGCGGTAGGCGGTCGCGCCTTGCGCGCGGGCATTGGCCATGTCCTTGATGTCGGCACCGGCACAAAAATGCCCGCCGGCACCGCCGATCACCAACGCGCGAACCTGCCGGTCATCCCGAACCGCCGCCAGCACCGCGCGCAGCTCGGCGACCATTTGCAGGCTCATGGCGTTGCGACTGTCGGGGCGATTGAGGGTGATGTGCAGGACGCCGTTATGCCGTTCGAGCAACAGGGTCTGACAAATGGGGAGGGTGCTCATTTCTTTTTTCCCGGCAGGATGCCCATGAGTTTGCAGATGATCCCCAGCATGATTTCGTCGGCACCGCCGCCGATCGACACCAGCCTCACGTCGCGGTAAGCACGGGCCACCGGGTTGTCCCACATGAAGCCCATGCCACCCCAATATTGCAGGCAACTGTCGCTGACTTCCCGACCGAGGCGCCCGGCCTTGAGTTTGGCCATGGACGCCAGACGGGTGACGTCCTGGCCTTTGATGTATTGCTCGGTGGCCTGATAGACCAGCGCCCGCAGGCATTCGATTTCGGTTTGCAGCTCGGCCAGGCGGAAATGAATGACCTGATTGTCGATCAGCGCATTGCCGAAGGTTTTGCGCTCCTTGCAGTACTCGATGGTGCTGTCAACGCAGTACTCCAGGCCTTTGATCATGTTCGCCGCGCCGAACAATCGTTCTTCCTGGAACTGCAGCATCTGCATCATGAACCCCGCGCCTTCATGGCCGATGCGGTTGCGTTGCGGCACGCGCACGTTGTCGAAAAACACCTGGGCGGTTTCCGAGCTGCGCATGCCGAGCTTGTCCAGGTGCGAGCTGAGACTGATGCCGGGGCTGTTCATCGGCACCATGATCAGCGACTTGTTGATATGCGGCTTGTCATCCGAGGTGTTGGCCAGCAGGCAGATGAAGTCGGCGCTCGGCGAGTTGGTGATCCACATCTTGCTGCCGTTGATCACGTAGTCGTCGCCGTCCTTGCGGGCGCTGGTTTTCAAACCTGCTACATCGGAGCCGGCACCAACTTCGGAGACGCCGATACAGCCGACCTGTTCACCGGTGATCGCCGGCCGCAGGAACTCTTCGCGCAGTTCATCGGAGCCGAAACGCGCCAGGGCCGGGGTGCACATGTCGGTCTGCACGCCGATAGACATCGGAATGCCGCCGCAATGAATGGTGCCGAACTCTTCGGCGGCCACAATCGAATAGCTGTAGTCGAGCCCCATGCCGCCGAATTTTTCCGGCTTTGAAATCCCCAGCAGACCGAGGTCGCCGGCCTTGCGGAAGATCTCATGGATCGGAAAGCGCCCGGCCTTTTCCCATTCCTCGACATGAGGATTGATCTCGTGATCGACGAATTGGCGGACGGTGCGGCGCAGTGCTTCGTGTTCCTGGGTGAAGATCATTTTTTATTGTTCTCCTGTGATCGTTCCCACGCTTTGCATGGGAATGCAGCCTTAGACGCTCCGCGTCATCAAAAACGGGCTACGCCGAAACTGTTGGATTGCAGCGAACGAACCTCGGCCTCATGGCAGATGTCCAGCAAATACCCGAGCAACGTGCGGGTGTCCCGCGGATCGATCAGCCCGTCGTCCCACAGATTGGCGCTGCCATACAGTGCGGTGGACTGGCTGTCGAGTTTCTGCGCGGTGACCTGTTCCAGCATGTCGAGCATTTTCGGATCGGGCACCAATCCGTCCTTGAGCTGTTTGGCTTCGGTGACGATCCGCAACACTTTGCCGGCCTGGGCGCCGCCCATCACCGCGGTGCGGCTGTTGGGCCAGGCGAAGATGAAGCGCGGGTCGAGGCCACGGCCGCACATCGCGTAGTTGCCAGCGCCGTAGGAGCCGCCGACGACGATCGTCAGTTTGGGCACTCGGGCATTGGCCACCGCTTGAATCATTTTCGCGCCGTGCTTGATCACCCCTTGTTGTTCCGACTCGGTGCCGACCATGAAACCGGTGGTGTTGTGGAAAAACAGCAGGGGCGTCTGGCTCTGGTCGCAGAGCTGAATGAACTGCGCGGCCTTGCTCGCACCTTTGGGCGTAATCGGGCCGTTGTTGCCGATGAACCCGCAGGCTCGACCCTGAATCTGCAAATGCCCGCAGATTGTTTGCGCGTCGAACTCGCCCTTGAATTCGAGGAAGTTCGAAGCGTCGGCAATCCGGGCGATGATTTCGCGCACGTCGTAGGGTTTTTTCGGGTCATCCGGGATCAGGCC
Organism: Pseudomonas sp. GM102; assembly: GCF_000282555.1. Classification (NCBI taxonomy): domain Bacteria; kingdom Pseudomonadati; phylum Pseudomonadota; class Gammaproteobacteria; order Pseudomonadales; family Pseudomonadaceae; genus Pseudomonas; species Pseudomonas sp. GM102. The sequence goes on from NZ_AKJB01000007.1 coordinate 40,347, forward strand.
CAGCAGTTCGTCGATGGGGTAGAGCGGTTCTTCCCACTGACGTTCGGGTAACCATGGCAGCTGATCGTTCCACGGCAACAGGCTCATGATCTCGCGCACCTGGCGCACGCCATCGGCATCGTTTTCGGCCAGGTATTCGGCGGTGCCGGCGGTTTGCGCGTGCATCTGGGCGCCGCCCAGTTCTTCATCGGTGGCGACTTCTCCGGTGGCGGCCTTGAGCAGCGGCGGCCCGGCAAGAAACAGCTTGGCCTTGCCGCGCACCACCACCACGTAATCCGACAACCCCGGCTGATAAGCACCGCCCGCCGTGGCCGAGCCATGGACCACGGTGATTTGCGGCAAGCCCATGGCCGACATCCGCGCCTGATTGGCAAAGCTGCGCGCGCCTTCGACGAAAATCTCCGCCGCGTAATTGAGGTTGGCGCCCCCGCTCTCCGCGAGGGTGATCACCGGCAGTTTGTTTTCCATGGCGATCTGCTGCAGGCGCAGGGATTTTTTCAAACCGCTGGGGGAAATGGTTCCACCCTTGATCGCGCTGTTGTTCGCCACCACCAATACCCGTGCGCCGGACACGTAACCGATGCCGGCGATCAAACCGCCGCCGGCCGAGCTGCCGTCCTTGTCGTCGTGCAGCTTGTAGCCGGCCAGGCTCGCCAGTTCGAGGAACGGCGCACCGGGGTCAAGCAGCAGGTTAAGCCGCTCTCGGGGCAGCAGTTGCCCGCGCTTGTCGAACCTGGGCTTGGCTTCGGCGGCCTTGTTCAGCAGGTTCTGTTCGAGCTGACGGACCTGCTCGATGCCGGCCAGCATGGCCGCGCGGTTACGGGCAAACGGTTCGCTGAACGGATCTACCTGAGACTGGATGACCGGCATGGTTATTCCTTGTCCTTGAGCTCGTCTGGTTTGGACGCGTCGGGTTTGAGTACTTCGGGTAAATAAGCGCGGTGAAAGCCGTTGTACGAATGACTGTTCTGCCCCTTGTGCATCGGCCACGCCCGCCCGCCGAGGCTGGGGG
>NZ_AKJB01000008.1:0-36728 GCF_000282555.1 Pseudomonas sp. GM102
TGGCATCGGCTGCCACTCGCAAGTCTTCGGGATGGCTCAGGTAGTTTGGCTGGATCAGCGGCGCTTCTCGCGGGTCGGCGGAGCGAATGTCGATTCGGCCACGGCTTTGCGGGCGCAGATCGCAGACCGATGCAGTGAACGCGGGGAAGGCGTGCAGCGGCTCGCCGAAACGCTCCAGCGACAACGGTTGCACGTGGTATTCGAGGTTCGCCGAGGTCTGCTCCGGTCCCGAACGGGCGAAGGCACCAAGTTGGCTCGGGGCCATGGACAGCGGACCGCTGCGGTCATACAGATAACGCAGGCCCATGCCCATCTTGCCCCACAGCGTGCCGGCGATCTGGTTCAGGGTGCGAGCGTTTTCCAGTTTGTAGATCAGCCGCAATTGCAGATGGTCCTGCAGGTTGCCGCCCACACCGGGCAGTTCATGGGCAACGCCGATCCTTAGTTTTTGCAGCAATGGGCGAGGGCCGATGCCGGAACGCTGGAGAATGCCCGGTGAACCGACGGCACCGGCACACAGGACGATTTCCTTGCGCGCCTTGAAGGTTCTGGCCTGGTCTTGCCAACGTGCGCTGACCGCTGAGGCACGGCCGTTTTCCAGCAGTACGCGGTCCACTTCGACGTCTGTCAGCACCGTCAGATTGGCGCGCTTGCGGATCGGTTTGAGAAACGCTTTGGCCGCGTTCCAGCGGATCCCGGCTTTCTGATTGACCTGAAAGTAGCCGCAGCCTTCGTTGTCGCCCTGATTGAAGTCATCGATGCTGGCGATGCCGCTTTGCTCGGCTGCCGTGCGAAACGCATCAAGGATCGGCCACGACAGCCGCTGCCGCTCGACTCGCCATTGCCCGGCAGCGCCGTGAAATTCCGAGTCGCCGGCAAAATGGTTTTCGCTTTGCTTGAACAATGGCAGCACGTCTTGCCAGCCCCAGCCGGCATTGCCCTCGGCCGCCCAGCCTTCGTAATCGCCGGCCTGGCCGCGCATGTAGATCATGCCGTTGATCGAGGAACAGCCACCGAGCACCTTGCCGCGCGGGTAGCTCAGGGCGCGACCTTGCAGGCCCGGTTGCGCTTCGGTCTTGAAGCACCAGTCGGTGCGTGGGTTGCCGATGCAGAACAGGTAACCGACGGGAATGTGAATCCACGGATAGTTATCGCGGCCGCCGGCTTCGAGCAGCAACACGCGATGCTGCGGGTTGGCCGACAGTCGATTGGCCAGCAAACAACCGGCCGGCCCGGCGCCGACCACGATGTAGTCGTATTCATCAAGGGAAGTCTGCATCCCTGACCTCGTATTGTTGTTCTTGTTGTCGGTCATCCTAGTTGTTAGCTTTCGTTAAAAGAATGTTAGTTTTTGCGCAGCCGCTGTGCGTTTTTAAACAGCGTCGTTAACGGCATTGCCTCAAGGATGGTTCATGTTCGACTGGAATGACCTGCGGTTTTTTCTCGAATTGCAGCGCAGCGGCCGCTTGCTGACCGCCGCCCGCCGCTTGAACACCACCCACGCCACTGTGGCCCGGCACATCGAGGCCATCGAAAAAAGCCTCGGCACTGCGCTGTTCGTCCAACATGCGCAGGGCTATGAACTGACCCCGGCCGGCGAAGCGCTGCTCAAACACGCCGAAGCCATGGAAAACGTCGCGCTGCTGGCTCAGGAAGAAATCACCCAGTCATCCGCGCCGCTGGGCAAGATCCGGGTCGGGGTGACGGAAGGGCTGGGCATCATGTTCCTTGCCAGCCGCATGAACGGGCTGTTCGAACGCTATCCGGGATTGGAGGTGGAACTGGTGGCGGTGCCGCGCTTCGTCAGCATTCTCAATCGCGAAGCGGAGATCAGCATCCACCTCGAACGCCCGGCCGCTGACATGCTGGTCACCCGCAAACTCACCGACTATCGCCTGGCGCTCTACGCCAGCCAGGCCTATCTGGACCGTTCGCCACCATTGCGCAGCCGCGAAGACCTCGGTCGCCATGCGTGGATCGGCTACGTCGACGACTTGCTGTTCAGCCAGGAACTGATGTTCCTCAACAGCTTCTGCCGCAACCCCCAGGTGGTCTTTCACAGCACCAGCGTCATCGCCCAGCAACAGGCCGCGCGCTCGGGCCTGGGGATCGCCGTGCTGCCGTGCTACATGGCCAGCGCCGATCCCCAACTGGTGCCGTTGTTGCCGGATGAAAGCATCCAGCGCAGTTACTGGATCAGTACGCGGCGCGAGCTGCACAAGTCCGTACGGTTGCGGGTGTTGTGGGATTACGTGGTGGAGTTGTGTGAGCGTGAGCAACATCTGCTGCAAGGCTCCATTCCCCTGTAGGAGCGAGCGGTGCGGCGATCCGACTTGCCCAAGGCGTCATTTCTGGCACACCGTGTAATCGTTCTTCGCGGGCAAGCCTCGCTCCTACAAAGGCATCCGCCGCGAGTGAGGCTGCATCTCGCTCACAGCCCATTTAAACAAGAAAAATCGCGATCGTTTAAATGAAGCTTGCCGTTACCATCCAAAGGCTACAACGCCTTGCGCCACCGCCTACACGTAAGACAGAATCCGCCGGCTTGTGCGCCTTGGGCCCGCTCGGTAACTTGATTTTCGTCACTGCTCATTAGTGATCGGGTCTGCAAGCCCGCCGGAATACCAGTCGCATAGCTCTGCCACAGGACGCTCGTTTATGTCCTCGAAATGGCGGCTTTGTGCGGGAGATCTTCGGATCTGCCGGGTTCCTGGTTTCCCGGTCTTGCAGACCCGCACATAGCTGCCACCTAATGTAGGAGCGAGGCTTGCCCGCGAAGAACGATAACGAGGTGTGCCAGACCTGACGACTTCGCGGGCAAGCCTCGCTCCTACAGGGACCGTATTTCATGCGAAGGCTGTGGGGCTTCAGGCGAGGATTTCGAACGCCGTGCTGGCCAGCCGTTCGCCGTTGACCAGAATGTGCACGGCGTGCAAGCCAAGGTAATGCTTTCGGGTGGTGAGTTCTTTGATGTGCTGGCTGCGTGCGATGGATTCGGTAGCCTTGCCGGGCAGAGTCATCGCCTTGAGCTTGAACACCTTCGCTGACGTGCTGCCATTGGCTTTGACGTAATCAATCGCATAGTCGATCACCAGTCGTTGACTCTGCGCCACCGTGGACTTCACCGTGAACGACAGGGTGATTTTTTCACCCAGGCGAATCACCGCCGGCTCAACCTTCACGTCAATGATTTCAACTTCGGGCTTGCCGCCCGCGCCAATGATCGCCAGCGCCCGTTGGTTGCCCTGTTTGATCAGGCTGCGCAGGGCATGTCTGGCGATCCACGCCGTGTGTTTGTTGTCCAGTGACCAACCCTCGATCAGCGCCAGCACCCATTCGGGATGATCCTTGGTGATGTCGTTGAGGTGGTTGGCCACGGATTTACGCACGTATAGGCTTTCGTCGGCCTTGAGGTTATCGAGGATTGCAGCCGCCAGTGTCGGGTCGGCCTGGATTTGTTCCAGCCGGAACGACCATGGGAGGCGCGGTCGGCTGCCTTCGCTGGCCAGGCGCCGGACGTGTTCGTTTTCATCCTGCGACCAATCGTGCATCAGCTTGAGTGAGCGTTCGAGATCGCCGCGCAGAAAGTGCCGGATGGCAAATTCCGATGAGCCGAAGGCCGTGAAATATTTGAGTGCGTCCATCGACAGATCGAACGTGTGAGCGCCGTAGGTCGCGACGTAGTGCGGCAAAAACATACTGACGAAGGCGCTGTTCAGGCGCGGGGCGAGGGCGCGTAGGGCGTCGAGGGATTCTTCATAACCGAGCGGCAATACCGCGTGCAGGCATTCGCTGACGCGGGCCATGCGTTGCATGACTGAGAGATCCGCCAGACCGATTTTGGCCAGCTTCAGGAAGGCCTTGGCATCGAAACCGGGATAAACCGCCGTCATTTCGGTGGCGATGTGCGCGAGGCGTTCGGCGTTGAAGATTTCCTTCAGGGCGGGGGAGGTCTGGTCAGCCATAGTGGTTTCCTTGGTCGTTGTTGTTTATCCCATGCACCGCGTTATCGTTCTTCGCGAGCAAGCCCGCTCCCACAGTGACCGAGTCAGCCACAAGATCTGCGGCTGACATAGATCCCCTGTGGGAGCGAGCCTGCTCGCGATGAGGACATCAGGTCCACCTCAAACCTTACCCGCTTCCTCTTCCAACTGATCCGACTCAAACAGTTTTGCCAATTCTGCCCGCGCTTCCTGCGCCGTTTGCATCACCTTGGCCGCATCGTCATACACCGCATGCTGGGCTTCCAGCACCTGTTCATCGTGATGGGTAAAGCGCTTGATCCGCGCATCTGCCTGGGCCTGTGTCAGCCCCAACCCGACCAGAGTCCGTCGGGTCATTTCCAGGCTGGAATAATAGGTTTCCCGCACCGCCTGCGCCCCGACATCCACCAACCGGTGCACATGCTGACGGTTACGGGCGCGGGCGATGATTTTGATGTGCGGATAGAGCTTATGCACCACCTCCGCCGTCTTGATGTTGGTGTCGGGATCATCGGTGGCGATCACGAAAAACTCCGCCTGCTCGACCTTGGCCGCGCTGAGGATTTCCGGGCGCATCGGGTCGCCATAGAACACCGGCACACCGCCGAAGCTGCGGGACAATTCGATGGTTTCCACCGATGTGTCGAGGGCGATGAACTTGATGTTCTGCGCCCGCAGAATCCGCGCCACGATCTGCCCCATACGGCCCATGCCGGCGATGACGACACGGGGCGTGTCGGCGTCGATTTCGCGGAACTTCTGCGGCACCTCCACGGGCTGAACCTTGGGGCTGACCAGTCGGGCGCACAACAGCAACAACAGCGGTGTCACGGCCATGGACAAGGTAATCGTCAGCACCAGCAGGTCGTACAGGCGTGGCTCGAACAGCCCCTGATCACGACCGATCTTGAACACCACAAATGCGAACTCACCACCGGCCGCCAGCACGATGCCGAGGCGAATCGCACTGACCTTGCCCAAACCTCCGGCCAGTCGACCGACAACAAACAGCAGCGGCAACTTGATGGCGATCAGCAGCAGGGTCAGCCCCAGCACCACGACTGGCGCGCTCAGCAGCAGACTCAAATTGGCGCCCATGCCGACGCTGATAAAAAACAGCCCCAGCAGCAGTCCCTTGAACGGTTCGATCTGCGCTTCCAGCTCGTGACGGTATTCGGAATCCGCCAGCAGCAAACCGGCGAGGAACGCGCCGAGTGCCATGGACACGCCGACCAGGTCCATCAGCCATGCCGTGCCGATCACCACCAGCAACGCGGTGGCGGTGGACACCTCCGGCAGACCGGTCTTGGCCACCACCCGGAACACCGGTCGCAGCAAGTACCGTCCGCCAATCACCACTACCGCGATACTGCCCAGCACCCGCAAGCCATGGTTCAAATCTTCGGCGGCACTGGTGGTGTGATCGCCACCTGCCAGCAGCGGCACCATCGCGATCAGCGGGATCGCGGCGATGTCCTGGAACAGCAAAATCGCGAACGCCAACCGCCCATGGGGGCTGGTCAGCTCCTTGCGCTCGGCCAGGCTTTGCAAACCAAATGCGGTGGACGACAACGCCAGGCCCAGGCCCAACACGATCGCGCTATTCAGCGATTGGCCGAACACAAACAACGCCAGCACACCAATCACCGAACCGGTCAGCAGCACCTGCGCCAGGCCCACGCCGAACACCGATTTGCGCATCACCCACAAGCGTCGCGGCGACAGTTCAAGGCCAATAATGAACAGCAACAACACCACTCCGAGTTCGGAAATATGGCTGACACTTTGCGGGTTACCGATCAAACCCAGCACCGACGGCCCGATGATCACCCCGGCAAACAGATAACCCAACACCGCCCCCAATTGCAGGCGCTTGGCCAAGGGGACGGTGAGCACCGCCGCGAATAAAAAGACGACAGCGGCTTGCAACAGGTTGCCTTCGTGGGGCATGGCGAAACTCCTGGGTGGGGGCAGGCGAGAGCGGCGTTCGCCCGATTTTCAGCGGGGCGTCAGGATAATGGCTGGCGTCCATTCAGTCAGCAACGAGGTTATTGATCGAACGCCACGGCTCAGTGGGGCCATTGTTCGAGCAGAATCGAAACGAACTTCTCCGCCGCCGGCGATAACGATGCGCCCCGACGGTACACCAGGCCGAGTGTCCGGTTCACGACGGGGTCAGTCAGCGGGATGCTCACTAGTGTCGGGTGATCCGCCGCCGGCATCGCGAGACTCGGCATGGCGGAAACCCCAAGCCCGGCTTCGACCATGCCCAGCGAGGTGGACAAATGCTGCACTTCATAAAACCACTGCGGACGCCAGCTCAGGCCCGATAGAGCGTGGTCCAGCAACATGCGGTTGCCGCTCAGGCGCCCGACGCCGATCAACCGGTAATCGCTCAGTTCTGACCAGGTCACGGACGTTCGCTGGGCCAGTTCATGGTCACGACGGCAGGCCAGGACGAAGGGTTCGTTGACCAGTGAAACGAATTCGATGTCCGGGTGCTGGCCGCTCATCATGTTGATGCCGAAGTCGGCTTCCCCCCGCAACACTGCTTCGAGCCCTTCATTGGCGCTGAGGTCGAGCAAGCGGATGCGGATTTTCGGATAGCGTTCGTTATAAAGACGAATCACCGACGGCAGGAAGTAAAACGCAGCGGTTGGAATGCAGGCCAGGGTCACCTGACCGATTTGCCGTTCGGCCAATTCACGGATGTTCAGGATCGAATCGTCGAAGTCATCCAGTAATCGACGAGCCTTGGGCAGGAAGTCGCGACCGACGCTGGTCAGGCTGACCTTGCGCGTGGTGCGATCGAGCAACGTAGTCCCTAAACCCTCTTCAAGTTTTTTTATCCGCCGGCTCAAGGCTGGTTGCGACAGATGCAGTGCATCGGCAGCTTCGTGAAAACTCCCCAGTTCGGCGATTTTCACGAAAGATCGGATGTCCTGAAGCTCATATTCCATGTTTTATCTCGTTGGGGAGGGCGTTGGACCACGTTCTGAACGTTAAAACTTTCTTTTGTGAAACGCAATAATTGCTCCGATCTTTGCATTGGAAACACAATTACTTCCCTGTCACTCTTGTTTGCAAGACATCAATTACCCCGATTGATTAACAAGAGTTAGTGGCCATGCAACGAATTCCTTGTGTGCTGATGCGCGGTGGTACCTCAAAGGGACCGGTATTTCTCGCCTGGGATCTGCCGGTTTCGGTTGAAGAGCGCGATGAGTTGTTGCTCTCGGTGATGGGCTCCGGTCACGAACTGGAGATCGACGGCATCGGCGGCGGTAGCCCGCAGACCAGCAAGGTCGCCATCGTCAGCCCTTCGTTACATCCCGATGCCGATGTTGATTACTTGTTCGTTCAGGTCATGGTGTCCCAGCGTCGGGTGGATACCGCCCCGAACTGCGGCAACATGCTCTGCGCGGTCGGGCCGTTTGCCATCGAGCAAGGCCTGGTCAAGGCGGTCGGTGAGCTAACCCGCGTGCGGATTCGCAATCTCAACACCGGCACCTTCGTTACCTCTGACGTGCAGACACCAAACGGCAAAGTCAGCTATGAAGGTGACACCGCCATCGATGGCGTGCCAGGCAGCGCGGCACCGGTTCAACTGACATTCCTTGACGCAGCGGGCAGCAAGACCGGCAAGCTGTTTCCAACCGGCAGCACCCAGGACTGGTTCGACGACATTCCGGTGACCTGTATCGACATGGCCATGCCCATGCTGATCATCGAGGCGCGTCACTTGGGCAAACGCGGCGATGAAACTCCAGTCGAGCTGGACGCCGACAAAGACTTTATGCGCCGTCTCGAAGCTCTGCGACTGCGTGCCGGCGTGGCCATGGGGCTGGGCGACGTCAGCGACAAGGTCATCCCCAAGCCTGTGCTGGTTGCACCGGCCAAGGCCGGTGGCACGTTGCAGGTTCGCTACTTCATGCCGCACAACTGCCACCGTGCGCTGGCCATTACCGGTTCCATCGGTCTGGCCACGGCCTGTGTCAGCGAAGGCAGTGTGGTGGCGCAGATGCTCGGCAATATCGGTGGGCCACGATTGCAACAGGTGCGAATCGAGCACCCGAGCGGCGGCATCGATGTCGTGTTGTCCTACACCGGTAAAAACGGTGAGACAATCCGCGCCTCTGTTGTTCGTACCGCGCGAAGACTGTTTTCCGGCTTTGTGTATGCCCCGGTTTCCCAACGGCTCGCCGGGTAGTCTTCCCGCGCAGTCACTGTCGTTTTTGCATCAGAACAATTCTAAAAATGGGTGATGCCATGAAAGTTGTTAAATCGCTCTACTTCCAGATCCTCTGCGCCGTGCTACTGGGCGTCGTGGTCGGGCACTTCTGGGCTCAGCAGGCCATTACCCTCAAGCCGTTGGGTGATGCCTTCATCAAGCTGATCAAAATGATGATTGCGCCAGTGGTGTTCTGCACCATCGTCACCGGCATCGCCGGGATGAACGACAAACGCTCCCTTGGCCGCTTGCTGAGCAAGACCATGCTGCTGTTTCTCGGGCTGACGGTGATCAGCCTGTTCATAGGCCTGGTCGCGGTCTACGTGTTCAAGCCGGGCGTGGGCATGAACATCGATCCGAGCCAATTGAGTACGGCAGGTCTATCCCAGTACACCGAGTCTGCGGCGAAGCTTGGGGTGGTCGAGTTTTTCATGCACATCATCCCTGACACCTTTATAGGTGCGTTCAGTAAAGGTGAAGTGCTGCCGGTGCTGTTTATCGCGGTGCTGTGCGGTTTCGCCCTGTCTTCCCTGGGCGACCGTGGCAAGCCAGTACTCGATGTACTGGAAGCGGCATCGCAGATGGTCTTCAAGATTTTTTCCTACTTGATGCGTTTTGCGCCGATCGGTGCCTTCGGGGCACTGGCGTTCACCGTCGGACAGTACGGCATCACCTCGCTGGGTTCGCTGGCAAAGTTGATCATGACCTTGTACGTCGCCTGCGCCTTCTTCGTCTTTGTGGTACTGGGGAGCATTTGCCGCGCCCACGGCTTCAGCCTATGGAAGCTGCTGCGTTACCTGCGCGAAGAGTTTCTGGTGGTGCTGGGGACTTCCTCTACTGAGCCGGTCATGCCACGCATGCTGGAGAAACTTCAGGCATTGGGATGCAGCAAAGGCGTGGTCGGGCTGGTGCTGCCGACGGGGTACTCGTTTAACCTCGATGGCACGGCGATCTACCTGTCTCTGGCGGCAATTTTCATTGCCCAGGCCTGCAACATTGATCTGACCGTGACCCAAACCTTGACCATGCTGGCGATCATGTTGCTGTCGTCCAAGGGCGCGGCGGGGGTGACTGGCAGCGGTTTCGTGGCGCTGGCTTCCACGCTCACGGTGATCCATGACATTCCGCTGGCTGGTCTGGCGCTGTTGATCGGGATCGACCGTTTCATGTCTGAAGCACGGGCCTTGACCAGTCTGGCCAGTAACGCCGTGGCGACTGTGGTGATCTCTATCTCGGAGAACGCCTGCGACCGTCAGGTCCTGCTCGATACCCTGGACGGTAAAAAACCGGCTGTCCCGGATGGCGATCAAACCTGGGACCGCGTCGGAACCACCACGCACATTTAGTACTGCGTAAGTGCTGCAAAAACTAACCTTTTTACTACCTGCTGCCGGGCGTCGCCGATCGCGTCGCCTGGCGGGCTCGGAGTCGTTCGCCTGCGCGTCGGCCACACAATCCATAACAACAAGAGAGTTGCCTTATGCTTGCCTTACTCGGCTTGGCCATGGTGGTTGTGTTCACCTTTCTGATCATGACCAAACGTCTGTCACCGATCGTTGCGTTGACCGTTGTTCCGATCGTCTTTGCGGTTATCGGCGGTTTTGGTGGGACTACCGGCAAAATGATGCTTGATGGCCTGAAAATGGTCGCACCGTCGGCGGCGCTGCTGCTGTTCGCGATTCTGTTTTTCGGTTTGATGATCGACTCGGGGCTGTTCGATCCGCTGATCCGCAAGATTCTCAAACGGGTCAACGGTGACCCGATGAAAATCGCGGTCGGCACTGCGCTGCTGTCGCTGACTGTCGCCCTGGACGGTGACGGCACGACCACTTACATGATCACCTGCGCGGCGATGCTGCCGTTGTACAAGCGCATCGGCATGAACCCGATGATTCTGGCGACCATCGCCATGCTGTCACTGAGCATCATGAGCGGCATGACCCCTTGGGGCGGCCCGGCGACCCGGGCGATTGCCGCGCTGGGGCTGGATGCCGGGGCGTACTTCATTCCGTTGTTGCCAACCATGGTCGGTGGCGCCGCGTGGGTGGTGTTCACCGCGTTCCTGCTGGGCCGCACCGAGCGTAAACGCATCGGCAATACCCAACTGCAGAGCGGTGGCGGTGATTGCTACATCAAAGCGATTCTTGAGGATACGCCGCACAAGCGCCCGAAACTTGCCTACGTCAACCTGTTGCTGGTGACTGCGGTGATGGTCGCGCTGGTGATGGGGATCATGCATTCCGCGATCCTGTTTCTGATCGGTTTCGTGTTGGCGCTGATGATCAACTACCCGCAGCTGGACATTCAGAAGGAGCGCATTCTCGCCCACTCCGGCAACGCCATGACCGTGGTGCTGCTGGTATTCGCGGCTGGTATTTTCGCCGGGATTTTCTCCGGTACCAAAATGGTCGACGCCCTGGCGCAAACCCTGGTGGACTGGATTCCACCGTCTTGGGGTCACTTGTTCCCGCTGGTGGTGGCGATCACCAGCATGCCGTTGACATTCGTGCTGTCCAACGATGCTTATTACTTCGGTGTGGTGCCGATCCTCGCCAACGCGGCGGCGGCCTATGGGATCGATCCGGTGGAAATCGCCCGGGCGTCGATTCTTGGCCAACCGGTGCACCTGATGAGCCCGCTGGTGGCCTCGACCCTGTTGCTGGTGGGGATGGTCGATCGCGACATCGGCGACTTCCAGCGCGCCACCGTCAAATGGGCGGTGCTCACCTCCCTGGTGGTCACCGCGCTGGCTCTGCTGACCGGTGCCTTGACGCTGTTCTCCTGATTCACCCCTGACTCGTCGCTGATAGAGCTCCACGCTCCCGATGACGGGTGCGCGGCCACGTGCATCCTTAAAACAACAATATGAGTAGTTCGACATGATCCATTTTCTGACTCGCGGGGCTCTTCTTCCTCTTCTGGGCGTGTTGCCGATGGCCACTGCCGGTGCGAGTGATTTCATCGACGACAGCAAGTTGAAGCTGCAACTGCGCAACGTCTATTTCAACGAAAACTTTCGCGATGAGCATGGCTTGAGTGCGCGTTCGGCCAGAACTGCCAAAAGTGAGCGCACCGAGTGGGCCCAAGGGTTCCTGCTGGATTTCCAGTCGGGGTTCACCCCCGGCACTATCGGTTTCGGGATCGACGCATTGGGCTTGCTGGGGGTCAAACTTGATTCCGGGGGGGGGCCGCAGTGGCACCGGTCTGTTGCCGGTACACGATGACGGTCGCGCCGCCGATGAGTTTGCCAGCGCCGGGGCTGCGGCCAAGGTCAAACTGGCCAAGACCACCCTCAAGTACGGCACACTGCTGCCCAAAACCCCGGTACTGATCTATAACGATGCGCGCTTGCTGCCGCAGACTTATGAGGGAGGGCAAGTCGTCAGCACCGACATCGAAAACCTGACCCTGACTGGCGGTCATCTGGACCGATTCAAGCTGCGCGATTCCACCGACAGCGTGTCGATTGTTCCTGACGGATACTCAGGCGACAAAGGTGGCGATTTCACCTACGCCGGCGGTGATTACAAACTCGGCAAGAACACCCGTCTGAGTTACTTCTATGGTGAACTGGAAAATTTCTATCGCCAGAACTTTGCCGGCCTCCAGCACGATCTGCCATTGGGCCCCGGGGTGTTGACCGGCGACCTGCGTTATTTCAGCAGCAATGACGCGGGCCGTGCCTACGCCTCGAAAATCGATAACGACATGCTCAGCGGTCAGCTGTCCTACGCGGTGGCGGGGCACACCTTTGGCGGCGGTTATCAACAACTCAGCGGTGACGCCGGGTTGCCATACATCAGCGGTGCGACGGTGTACTCATTCAGCAACGTCGGCATCGGCAAGTTCATCGAAGAGGACGAGAAGACCTGGATGCTCAGTTACGGTTACGACTTTGCACCGGTGGGCGTGCCCGGGCTGACGTTCATGACCCGTTATCTCAAAGGCAACGACGGCAAGTCCGACACCAACATCAAAGAGTCCGAACGCGACACGGAACTGGCCTATGTGGTCCAGAGCGGCACGTTCAAGGGTGTTGGCGTAAAGCTGCGCAACTATGTCTACCGTTCGGACTTCGCGCGTGGACGTGACAGCAATCGGATCTATTTCACCTACGACATTGCTCTCTGGTAGGGCTCCGTGGCGCCTGCGTCAGACCCGGCTCACCGTCTGCTCGCCCAACCGATACTGATTATTCCCACTGCGTTTAGCCTCATACATCGCCAGATCGGCAATGTGAATCAACCGGTCCATGCTCGGCGCATGGTCCGGGAACACCCTGCCACGCCGAGGCTGGTGCTGATGTGGCGCTGGTCGTTGCCGATGGTCACTGGTGGTGCGAGTTCGACGAAGATTTTCTGGCAGATGCTGCGAGCTTCGTCCTGTAAGTTGATGCCTTGGGGGAGCCTGATCGCCACTCGGCGACTTTTCGTACAGACCCTGGCAAGCAGGAGGTGGGTCAGTGCGCCACTGACGGTTGGGTAGCGACCGAGACGGTGAAGGTCACGACAAACAGCACGACGAGTACCCAGAACATTACCATGACTGTCAGCATGACGACCTTCAGGCTTTGATAAAGCCAGCGCAACCAATGGCCTTCGGGTTTTGCTTCTGAGCGGGTTCTGAGTACGCCTTTCAAATAGAAGCCGAGGAGGGCCAGCAGTGCGCCATCAATCAACAGCGCAGGCAGGCCGGCTTCGGGGAAAATGCTTCCCCACCGATAGAATGACGACCGGCTCAGGAACACCACATAACAAATGAGGCTGCCGTAGGGGATGGCTCTCCACCATTTACCGGCCAGCGCTCCGACCATCAGGCTCATAATCACCATGAACGGGTTGAGGAGAATATTGATCATCCACTCCAGTACGTTGGGGAAGTAGCCCGGGGAATGGATGCTGCGCCAGATGTGTTCAAACATTGTTCCTGTTCCTGCCTTCTATGGAGTAAGTGCTGCTTCGGTGCTTCCGTGCCGCTGCACGGTATCGGCGTATTGTCGGGTTACATAAGTCCTGTTGTGTAAATTAGGGGCTGTACGAAAAGTCGCCGAGTGGCGATCAGGCAGTTTCCGTACAGAGCCTGGTTCACGACCACTGCCGGATACAGAGCGAAACGGTTGCCAATAGCCTGCATTTCTGGGAAAACGGCGCCCATCAAGCCCGTTCGGGCAAGCGCAAAGATAGAGTGAATGTGATGAATGATGAATTGCAGGTAATCGACCTTGAAGTGGGCGATGGCAAAGCCGCCGTCAAAGGCGCGCTGATCACTACTCAATATCGGGGTTGGCTGGAGGACGGTACTGAATTCGATTCTTCCTACAGCCGGGGTAAGCCTTTTCAGTGCGTGATTGGTACCGGGCGGGTAATCAAGGGCTGGGATCAGGGAATCATGGGTATGCAGGTTGGCGGTAAACGCAAGCTACTGGTGCCGGCACATCTGGCTTATGGCGAGCGGACGATGGGCGCGATTACGCCGAATTCGAATCTGATTTTCGAGATTGAATTGCTGGAAGTGCTGACGCGGGATGATTGATAACCGTGTGAGTTGAAATGAGAAACCCGCCATCTCCGTGAGGAGAACGCGGGTTTTTTGCTATCTGTGGCGAGGGAGCTTGCTCCCGTTGGGCTGCGCAGCGGCCCTAAAACCCGTGAATGCGGTGTGTCAGGTAATCTCCGCTCGCCAGTTTTGCGGCTGCTGCGCACCCGAGCGGGAGCAAGCTCCCTCGCCACAGTTCAGTGCCTGTTTCACGGTCAGTGTCCCTTTGCTAAACGGCAAGTCAGGTGAATACCTCAATATCATCAAGGGTGTCCACCACAGTCCCTTCCAGGGAGGGGAATTTTTCCTTCACTTTTTCAAGGGCCGGGAGTACGGCACCCAAATCCAGATCACCCTGTCTGCGGGCGATGTGACCGAGCGCGGTGATGGCAGCTGCTGCAACCGATTCGGACTCACTCTCGAGGTATTTCAGGCAGGTGTTCTGAGCCCAAATCCTGTCTTGCTCATTCAGCCCGATAGAAACCAGTGCGGTGGCAACGCTGGTTTCTACGCCGCTGGCTAGAAGCCTCGTGGCTTCCTCGTGGCTCATTGTTGGATCTTGGTAGAGAAGGCTCACATTTTTACTCTGCTCTGTGGCGAGGGGGCTTGCTCCCGTTGGGCTGCGCAGCGGCCCTGAAACCCGTGAATGCGGTGTGTCAGGTAATCTCCGCTCGCCAGTTTTACGACTGCTGCGCAGCCGAACGGGGGCAAGCCCCCTCGCCACAGACCATCGGCTATTGCTGCGGATCGATGTTGTCCAGCGCCCGGTTCACGGCCAGTTCACCCAGCATGATGACCTGCTGAATCCCCAACACTGTGTTGCGATGTGGGTCTTCCAGAAGGTTTGCAAAGTCACTGACCATGACACTGGCTGATGCCAGTGATTCGCAGGCATTGGCCAGCAAGCTTTCGGTATCGATGTCGGGGGCGACGACGAACATTGTGCTGGGTTTGCGTGGGGGCTTGGGTGAAACCGATTCGGCTTCTGAATCAGGGGGATTTGGAGTGTGTTTGAACATTGCTTAGGTACCTTTATTGATGCTGCAACCTCCTCGCGACTAAACGAAGGGGGTGGCAGCTGTAGGCAGGTTAGTCGACCGGGTACCAAAGCTTTACCGGCGCACCCGAAGGTGCCCTGCGCACAGCTGCCATTGAGCGCAGGCATGGTAATACCTGACTGAACGGAGTGCGTGCTGCTTTGGGAACTACCGAGCGACTAAACCCGATCACTGACCATTCAGTGACGGGAATCAAGTTACCGACGGGCCCCAAGGCGCACAAGCCGGCGGATTCTGGCGTAGTTGTAGGCAATGACGCAAGGCGCTGTAGCCTGTTGCGCACGCCTCAAGTGATGCTTCGTTTGTCATGCCGTCTTCGCGAGCAAGCCCGCTCCCACAAGGGTTTTGTGTCGATCACAAATGTTGTGAGCATCGACGATCCACTGTGGGAGCGGGCTTGCTCGCGAAAAACGATGACGCGCAGGGCAGATCAGTGAACAAAGGAATACGCCCGTTCAAAGAAGGACGGTAGTGCCAGGTCAACCGGTCCAAAGCAGGTTGCATTGCCAGGATCTCAGCCAGCGTCGCACGGGCAATGCTTAAGGCCAACACCTGCCCCGGACATTGATGACGTCCCGCGCCAAACGTGAAGCTGCGACGGTTCGGACGGTCGAGCTGAAACGTGTCGGGATCATCATTAAGCCGTGGATCTCGATTGGCCGAGGCCAGCAGCACCAGGATGACGTCGCCGGGGTTCAGGTTCACGCCGTCAATTTCACACGGCGCGGCGACGAAGCGGCGGGTGTTTTGCACCGACGGATCGAAGCGCTGGACTTCAGCGATCAAGTCATCAACATGAGCCGAATACAACTGTGGGTTTCGCCTCAACGCCAATAGCGCATTACCGATCAGCCCGGCAGTGGCTTCATGGGTTTGGGAGAACAATCCAATCAGGTTGGCGATCAAGCTTTCAGAATCGGTCGATGTCACCTCGAAACGCTGCCGGATACCGGCGAGCAGGGCGCTTCGATTGTTCGGGTCGTCCAGAAGCTCGATGAAATAACCCTTCAGCTGTTCCGCCGCGACATGGGCGGCGTCCAGTTGCGCCTGATCGCTGAGGGGCGACAGGCAGGCGACGAAGTCTGCGGTCAGCTCGCTGATGGCCCGGCCCTGAGCCGGGGAGAATCCCAACAACGCCGCTACCACGCAGACTGGCCCGCGAAACATCGCCGCGTACAACCCGTCGGCGCCCGGGGTAATCAATCGAGCGCCGACCAACGCATTGACCTCGTTCACATCAATCAACGCCAGCCCCGGCTCAATCGCCGCCCTCGGGCAACGCTGCCGCTCACCCTCATTCATCCGCATCAACTGACCGAACACCTTGCCGGCCATGCCTTGAGCAATCGCCTTGGGCACCGGCTCGTGGGTTGGCCGCACATGACAGTCCGGATGCGCCAGCACGGCGGCAACGGCTCGGGCGCTGCTGGCCACCCACAGTTTCAGTCCTTGATGAAAAACCAGCCCCCCCTCGGCGCGCAGTTGTGCGTAGTAGGGGTAGGGATCGGCGTGAGTCGCAGCGATGATCGGGTCCATGGGTCGCAGCCTTATCGAGGGTGGGAAAGTGTTGCTACTATCTCCAGTCCGAAAGGGCCTTGATTCGTCCGGGAGCGAAATATGAACGCACAACAACACGACATCGGCGTCTCGCAAGTGGCGGCCGCCATCGCGGAACCTGCCCGAACGAAAATCCTCTGTTCGCTGATGGACGGCCACGCCCGCACCAGCACCGAACTGGCGGCGATTGCCGAAGTCAGCGCCTCGACCGCCAGTGCTCACCTGGCCAAGCTCAAGGAGCTGGCGCTGGTGCGTTTGCACGTTCAGGGCCGCCATCGCTATTACAGTCTCGCGGACAAGCGCGTGGCCCAGGCGCTGGAAGCGCTGATGGTGATCGGCCAGAACGCCGCGCCGACGTTCAACCCGCGCACCCCGGATCGCCTGCAATTCGCCCGCACCTGCTACGACCACATGGCCGGCACGCTGGCGGTATTGCTGCATGACCGGATGATCGAAGCGGGGTGGTTGCTGCAAACCGATGAGCAGGCTTATCGACTGAGCGACAGTGGTGAAGCGTTGTTCGAAGGATTGGGCATCGACGTCAAAGACCTCGGCACCTTGCGCCGCCGCTTCGCCTGCCCCTGCCTGGACTGGAGCATGCGTCGGCCGCACCTGGGCGGTGCCTTGGGCGCGGCATTCCTGCAAACGGCGATCAAACGCAAATGGGTAACGCAGGATCTGGACAGTCGGGCGCTGGCGTTGACGGCGCTGGGGCGTAAGGAGCTCAGTAATCGGTTCGCCGTTGAGCTGCCGGTTCAGGTGACCACAGCGCAACCCACGTCCACCGAGAACCGACGCCGCGCGATCGCCAGTCCTGCGGCTTAGCGACTGGACGAGGCCATGAGCACGCCAAAGCCGGCGAAGGTCACGCCCGAGACTTTCGCCGCCAGCCAGGAACCCTTCGGGCTCGACAACCAGCCTTTGGCGGCATTGGCGAGCAAGGCATAGCTGCCATGCACCAGAATCACCAGTGCTCCGTAGGAAGCGACCAGTTTGATGAACTGGGTGTAGAAGTGCGCCGAGGTGTCGATGAATTGCGGGAACACCGCCAGAAAGAAAAACACCGCCTTGGGGTTCAATAGCTGCATCGAAGCTGCTTCAAGGAAGCGATAGCCAGGGCTTGAGGGGCGTGTTTCAAGCAGCGTGCTGAAACGATCCGAGCGCCAGCTTTTGTAGCCCAGGTACAACAAATAGGCGGCCCCTGCGTATTTCAACGCGGTAAAGGCGTTCGCGGAGGTGCTGAGTATCAGCCCGACACTGGTGGCGCTGATGGCGGCGACAACGAATGCCCCTGACGCAATTCCCAGAATGCCCGGCAGCGCCCCGGTCCAGCCGTGACGCAGTGCGTTGGACAGGGTCAGGACCACGCCAGGCCCCGGGCTCAAAATGGTCAGGGTGGCGAAAAGTACAAAGAGGCCGTAGCTGTTCATGTCGTGCTCCGTCAGGTGGCGCTGGCTGCGTGCTGGCAGATTGGCGTGGCGAGACGGGCGTGACAAACGCTTTAATTAAAGCGCATAGGTGACTAAATTAGACCCATGAAAAATCAACTACCGCCTCTTAATGCTGTTCGCGCCTTCGCCGTTGCTGCTCGTCATCAGAGCTTCAGGCTGGCGGCCGAAGAGCTGCATGTCAGCCACAGTGCCGTCAGCCGGCACATCAAATTGCTTGAGGAGTACCTGGGCGTGCTGCTGTTCGAGCGGCGCATCCGTCAATCGGTGCTGACGCCGGCCGGCCAGCGCTTTTATGAGCAGGTCAGCGCCGGGCTGTCGCAGATCGCCAACGCTGCCGCTGCGCTCAAGCAACATGCCTCGCTGCCTACCGTGAAGATCAATGTCCGTCCGTCCTTTGCTGTGCTTTGGCTGACGCCCAGGCTGGCGGACTTCATTGCGCAGCACCCAGGCATCAAGCCGCAGGTGATCACTCAAACCCAGGCACCCGATCAGGCACGCGACGGGTTCGATGTCGTCATTCGTCGTGGTCGTGATGACTGGGCACCGGCGATTGAGGCGCGACCGCTCTTCGAAGACGAACTATTGCTGGTCGCGGCGCCATCGCTGATTGAGCGCCTGCCACTTGAAGACCTCACTTCGCTGAGCCGGCACACGCTGCTAACCGTCAAGGCGCGTCGCGAAGACTGGCACAATTGGGCCATGCACTTTGGTCAAAGCCAGTCAGCCACTCAGGTCACCCGGCAGTTTGATCACATGCACCTGGCGCTTCAGGCCGCCGTGGATGGACAGGGCATTGCCCTGTGCCCAACCTCTTTGCTGGGCACTCACCTCTCGAGCGGACACCTGATTTGCCCGTTACCCGAGTTGCGTCTGCCATTGCCGCGTTATTACTACGGCGTTGCGCCGGACGTGACGGTGCAGACACGAGTGTTTGTGGAGTGGTTGTTTGCCCGGATTGCCCAGGATGAGCTGCGTTGGCAAACACCTCGTGCTGTGACCGCTACGCCCTGAAAACCCAAACAATCTCCACCACACGCACTGCCAAAATCAGGTAAATCAGAAACAGAATAATCTGAAATGCCGTGTGATACGGCAACTTGGACAGCCGGCGCAGGCCGTCGCTGACACTCAGCAACATCAACACCGCTGACAGCAGAATCAGCCCCCAGCCCGCCAGATTCGAAGCGAGCAACCCCATGAACAGGTGGTGCTCGCGACCCAGTACGTTGGTGCCAGCAGCGAACAGCAGGGCACACACCAGCAGGTTCTTGATGTTGTCGAACACTTGCGTGGTGAAGTCGGTGTCCAGCAAGGCCAGATACTTTCGCCAGAGTTTTCCCATGGTTTTGATGGCACCCGTTGATGGCTGTTGGACGTGGCAAGTCTAGTGACCTTTTCCACGATTCGCGGACGAAAAAAAGCCCGGCCTTCAAGATGATGGCCGGGCTTTTTTGTTCAAACGGACGGTTGCGTCAAATCAAACCTTGACGATCCAGCCCGCTGGCGCTTCGACGTCGCCGGTCTGTACACCGGTCAGCTCTTTGTAGAGCTTCTGGGTGATCGGGCCGACTTCGGTTTCGCTATGGAACACGTGCAGTTTGTCGTTGTAGCTGATACCGCCGATCGGGGTGATCACTGCGGCAGTACCGCAAGCACCGGCTTCCTTGAAGTCGGACAGCTTGTCGATGAACACGTCACCTTCGACCACTTCCAGGCCCAGACGGGTCTTGGCCAGCTCGATCAACGACAGACGAGTGATGCCCGGCAACACCGAAGGGGAATTCGGGGTGACGAACTTGTTGTCGTGGGTGATCCCGAAGAAGTTGGCTGAGCCGACTTCCTCGATTTTGGTGTGGGTCAGCGGGTCCAGGTAGATGCAGTCGGCAAAATGCGCCTTCTTGGCCTGGGAGCCCGGCATCAGGCTGGCGGCGTAGTTGCCACCGACCTTGGCCGCACCGGTGCCTTGTGGGGCGGCACGGTCGTAGCTGGAGATCAGGAAGTTGTGCGGGGTCAAACCGCCCTTGAAGTAAGCGCCAACCGGGATGCAGAAGATCGAGAAGATGAACTCGGGCGCGGTACGCACACCGATGTTGTCACCCACGCCGATCACGAACGGGCGCAGGTACAGCGCGCCGCCGGTGCCGTAAGGCGGGATGAAACGCTCGTTGGCGCGGACCACTTCCTTGCACGCTTCGACGAACTGTTCGGTGGACACGTGCGGCATCAGCAGGCGCGCGCAGCTGCGTTGCATGCGTGCGGCGTTCTGGTCCGGGCGGAACAGGTTGATCGAACCGTCCTTGCAGCGGTAGGCCTTCAGGCCTTCGAAGCACTGCTGGCCATAGTGAAGGGCAGTCGAGCCTTCGCTGATGTGCAGCACGTTGTCAGAGGTTAAGGTGCCTTTGTCCCACTCGCCATTACGCCAGTGCGACAGATAGCGCTTGTCTGTCTTGATGTAGTCAAAACCCAGCTTGTCCCAATTGATGCTTTCGTTACCCATGACACCCTCTATCACTTAACAACCGCCGAAACGGTTCAAGGCTTCTGACATTTTTCTGGATGGGGACAACAATACTTCATTCCGGGCCTAAATCGCAGCCCGGAATGCGTTCCTTTGATCGTTCCCACGCTCTGCGTGGGAATGCAGCCCGGGACGCTCCGCGTCCCTAAAGCGGACGCGGAGCGTCCGTTGAGGCATTCCCACGCGGAGCATGGGAACGATCAGGTGAGGCGGTTAGAGGTGCAAGGCATGCCCCAACGCACGCAACGCCGCTTCCTGCACCGCCTCGCCCAGCGTCGGATGCGCGTGGATGGTGCCGGCGATGTCTTCCAGTCGAGCGCCCATTTCCAGGCTCTGGCCGAATGCCGTCGACAACTCCGACACGCCTACACCGACCGCCTGCCAGCCAACAATCACATGATTGTCCCGACGAGCGACCACCCGTACGAAGCCGCTTTTCGACTCCAGCGTCATCGCCCGGCCATTGGCGGCGAACGGGAAACTGGAGACGATGCAGTCCAGCCCCGCAGCCTTGGCTTCGTCCGGGGTCTTGCCGACCACCACCAGCTCCGGGTCGGTGAAGCACACGGCGGCGATGGCGGTCGGGGTGAATTCGCGGTGTTTGCCGCTGATCAGCTCGGCAACCATTTCACCCTGAGCCATGGCCCGGTGCGCGAGCATCGGTTCGCCGCTCAAGTCACCGATGGCGTAGACATTGCGCATGCTGGTCTGGCAACGGTTGTCGATCTTGATCGCCGAGCCGTTCATGTCCAGGTTCAAGGCTTCGAGATTCCAGCCTTGAGTGTTGGGTTTGCGGCCGACAGCTACCAGGACCTGATCGGTTTCCAGGTTCAGGGTGTCGCCATTCGGGTCACGAACTTGCAACGTATTTCCTTGTGAATCAAAGCCTTCAACGCTGTGCTTCAAGTAAAGCTTTACGCCGAGTTGCTTGAGTGCTTCATGCACCGGATGGGTCAGTTCGGCGTCATAGGCCGGCAGGATGCGATCCTGCGCCTCGACCACACTAACCTCGGCACCGAGCTTGCGATAGGCAATCCCCAGCTCCAGACCGATGTAACCGCCGCCGACCACAACCAGCCGTTTCGGCATGGACGTCGGCGCGAGGGCTTCGGTAGAAGAGATGATCGGCCCGCCAATCGGCAGCATCGGCAGGTTCACGCTTTTCGAACCGGTGGCCAGCACCAGGTGCTCGCACTGAATGCGCGTGTCGCCGACTTCGACGGTTTTGCCGTCAATCACTTTGGCCCAACCTTGAATGACCTGCACCTTGTGCTTCTTTAATAGCGCCGAGACGCCGGTGGTCAGGCGATCAACGATGCCATCCTTCCACTCGACGCTCTTGCTGATGTCCAGGGTCGGCGCCGACACGCTGATGCCCAGCGCCGAGTGTTGGCTGTGGTGCTGCGTCTGGTGGAACTGTTCGGCGACGTGAATCAATGCCTTCGATGGAATGCAGCCGATGTTCAGGCAGGTGCCGCCCAACGATTCGCCTTCCACCAGAATGGTCGAAATGCCCAGTTGACCGGCACGGATCGCCGTCACATAACCGCCAGGGCCGCCGCCGATGATTAGCAGCGTGGTGTTCAAAATCTGCATCTCTTACTCCACAAACAAAGTGGCGGGTTGTTCGAGCAAACCACGGATGGCCTGGATGAATTGCGCCGCGTCCATGCCATCGACCACGCGGTGATCGAAGGAGCTGGAGAGGTTCATCATCTTGCGGATCACGATCTGGCCTTTGACGACCATCGGCCGTTCGACGATTTTGTTCACGCCGACGATTGCCACTTCCGGCAGGTTCAACACCGGGGTGCTAACGATGCCACCCAGGGCGCCGAGGCTGGTCAGGGTGATGGTCGAACCGGACAGCTCATCGCGGCTGGCTTTGCCAGTGCGCGCAGCGGTGGCCAGACGCGAGATTTCCGCGGCGCTGTCCCACAGGCTGCGGGTTTCGGCGTGACGCACCACCGGCACCATCAAACCGATGTCGGCTTGGGTGGCGACGCCCACATGCACCGCGCCGAGGCGGGTGATGACTTGCGCTTCGTCGTCGTAACGGGCGTTGATCTGCGGGAAGTCGCGCAGGGCCACGACCAGCGCGCGGACCAGGAACGGCAGCAAGGTCAGCTTGCCGCGGGTTGCGCCGTGTTTTTCGTTCAGGTGTGCGCGCAGTTCTTCAACGGCAGTGACGTCGATTTCCTCGACGTAGCTGAAGTGGGCGGCACGCTGAGTGGCGTCCTGCATGCGCTGGGCGATCTTGCGGCGCATGCCGATCACCGGGATTTGCTGTTCGTCGTTGCGCTGGGCGTAAGCGGCGGTGGCGGTCGATGCATTCGACTGACCCTGAGCCAGCCAGGCTTCGAGGTCTTCGTGCAGAATCCGCCCGGCAGGGCCGCTGCCACGCACCAGACGCAATTGAATGCCGAGGTCCAGCGCATGCTTGCGCACGGCCGGGGAGGCCAGCGGACGCTCATCGGCTTCACGAGCAACCATCGGGCCTTGGCAGACAGCAGTCGGACGAGGCGCCGCAACCGGTTTGCTTTCAACAACGGCTTCAACTTTAGGCGCTGCAGCGGGTGCTTCTTTAACCGCTACTGGTTGAGCCGACTCTTTAACGTTGCCCGCGCCTTCGACTTCGATGCTGATCAGGATGCTGCCGACTGCCATGACTTCGCCAGGCTGTCCGCCCAGCGCAATCACCTTGCCATGCACCGGGGACGGGATGTCGACCATCGCCTTGTCGGTCATGACATCGGCCAGCACCTGATCTTCGACGACTATGTCGCCGACCTTGACGTGCCATTGAGACAATTCAACTTCTGCGATGCCTTCGCCAATGTCCGGCATCTTGATAACGTGCGTGCCCATTCAGACCTCCATAACCCGATGCAAAGCCGCGCCCACACGGGACGGACCAGGGAAATACGCCCACTCTTGCGCATGCGGGTAGGGAGTGTCCCAACCGGTGACGCGTTCGATCGGCGCTTCCAGGTAGTGGAAGCAGTGCTCTTGCACCAAGGCGACCAGCTCGGCGCCGAAACCGCAGGTGCGGGTCGCTTCGTGAACGATCACGCAACGGCCGGTTTTCTTCACCGACTTGACGATGGTGTCCAGGTCCAGTGGCCACAGGCTGCGCAGGTCGATGACTTCGGCGTCGATACCGGTTTCTTCAGCCGCCACTTGCGACACATAAACCGTGGTGCCGTAGGTCAGGATGGTCACGTCTTTGCCCGGACGAGCGATGGCAGCGACGTCCAGCGGCACGGTGTAGTAACCGTCCGGCACTTGTGCGGCGGGGTGTTTCGACCACGGGGTTACCGGACGGTCGTGGTGGCCGTCGAACGGGCCGTTGTACAGGCGTTTTGGCTCGAGGAAGATCACCGGGTCATCGTTTTCGATGGAGGCGATCAGCAGGCCTTTGGCGTCGTAAGGGTTGGACGGCATGACCGTGCGCAAACCGCAGACCTGGGTGAACATCGCCTCGATGCTCTGGCTGTGGGTCTGGCCGCCGTAGATGCCGCCGCCGCAGGGCATGCGCAGGGTCATCGGTGCGGTGAACTCGCCGGCCGAGCGATAACGCAGGCGGGCGGCTTCGGAAATGATCTGGTCCGACGCCGGGTAGACGTAATCGGCGAACTGGATCTCGGCCACCGGCCGCAAACCGTAGGCGCCCATGCCCACGGCGACACCGACGATGCCGCTTTCGGAAATCGGTGCGTCGAATACGCGGGAGGTGCCGTACTTGTTCTGCAAGCCTTCGGTGCAACGGAACACGCCGCCGAAGTAGCCCACGTCCTGGCCGAACACCACGACGTTGTCGTCACGCTCAAGCATCACATCCATGGCCGAGCGCAGGGCCTGGATCATGGTCATGGTGGTCGTGGTCATGGCGGTTTCCAACTCGATTTTATTGTTGTGATCGTTCATGTCAGATCCCCAACTCTTGACGCTGGCGCTTCAAGTGCTCCGGCATCTCTTTGTAGACGTCTTCGAACATGGTCGCGGCGCTCGGAATCTGGCCGCCGGCGAGGGTGCCGTACTGCTCGGCTTCTTTCTGCGCGGCGATCACTTCGGCTTCCAGTTCGGCGCTGACGGCGACGTGTTCCTCTTCGGACCACTGACCGATTTTGATCAGGTGCTGCTTGAGGCGCGCAATCGGGTCGCCCAACGGGAAGTGGCTCCAGTCGTCGGCAGGACGGTATTTGGAAGGGTCATCGGACGTCGAGTGCGGGCCGGCGCGGTAGGTGACCCATTCGATCATGGTCGGGCCGAGGTTGCGGCGCGCGCGTTCGGCGGCCCAGGCAGAGGCGGCGTACACCGCGACAAAATCGTTGCCATCAACCCGCAGGGAGGCGATGCCGCAACCGACGCCGCGTCCGGCGAAGGTAGTGGCTTCACCACCGGCAATCGCCTGGAACGTCGAGATCGCCCACTGGTTGTTGACCACGTTGAGGATCACCGGCGCACGGTAGACGTGGGCGAAGGTGAGGGCGGTGTGGAAGTCCGATTCAGCGGTAGCGCCGTCGCCGATCCAGGCCGAGGCGATTTTGGTGTCGCCCTTGATCGCCGAGGCCATGCCCCAGCCCACGCCTTGTACGAATTGGGTGGCGAGGTTGCCGGAAATGGTGAAGAAACCGGCGTCCTTGACCGAGTACATGATCGGCAGTTGACGGCCCTTGAGCGGATCGCGCTCGTTGGACAGCAGTTGGCAGATCAGGTCGACCAGCGGCACGTCGCGGGCCATCAGGATGCTTTGTTGACGGTAGGTGGGGAAGCACATGTCGTCGATGTTCAAGGCCAGGGCCTGGGCGCTGCCGATGGCTTCTTCGCCAAGGCTTTGCATGTAGAACGACATTTTTTTCTGACGCTGGGCGACCACCATGCGGTTGTCGAAAATCCGCGTCTTGAGCATGGCGCGCATGCCTTTACGCAGGATCTCGACTGGCACGCCTTCAGCCCATGGGCCGAGGGCATTGCCCTGGTCGTCGAGCACGCGAATCAGGCCTTTGGCCAGATCAGCCGTGTCGGCCGGTTCAACGTCGATTGGGGGTTTGCGCACCAAGCCTGCGTCGGTCAGATGCAGGTAGGAGAAGTCGGTTTTGCAGCCGGGGCGGCCCGAAGGTTCGGGAACGTGCAGGCGCAGCGGTTCGTACGCTTGGTTCATGGCTTCTACGCTCGATCTTGTGAATTTCTTGTAGTGAGCTGGCAGTCATTCCTCGGTAGAAGAAATCTTGTCCTACAACAATCATAGGCCGGCCCAAGAAGAATATTTCTCTGTGTTTCGTTGCGCTTGAGGTCATTTGAGGATAAAAATTCTGCATAAACATAAAAAGCAGGTGGTTTTGTCTCATGCGCAAACTGGACCGTACCGATATCGGCATTCTCAACAGCCTTCAGGAGAACGCGCGCATCACCAACGCCGACCTCGCGCGCTCGGTGAACCTGTCGCCGACGCCGTGCTTCAATCGGGTCAAGGCGATGGAAGAATTAGGGCTGATTCGTGAGCAAGTGACCCTGCTCGATGCCGAACTTTTGGGGCTGCATGTGAATGTGTTCATTCACGTCAGCCTGGAGAAACAGGTGGAGGAGGCGTTGCAGCATTTCGAAGAGGCGATCTCGGATCGCCCGGAAGTGATGGAGTGTTATTTGATGGCCGGCGACCCGGACTACCTGATCCGCGTGCTGGTGCCGACCATTCAGTCGCTGGAGCGCTTCATGATGGACTTTTTGACCAAGGTGCCGGGGGTGGCGAACATCCGTTCGAGCTTTGCGCTCAAGCAGGTGCGGTATAAGACGGCGCTGCCGTTGCCGGCGAATGGGTTGACCCTGGCTAATTGATCGTTCCCACGCTCCGCGTGGGAATGCATCCCGTGACGCTCTGCGTCACATTCGGAAGCGGAACGCGGAGCGTCCCTGGCGGCATTCCCACGCGGAGCGTGGGAACGATCGAATGGGTTTACAGCTTATTAATCGGGATCTTCAGGTAAGTCACACCATTCTCTTCCGCCGGTGGAAAATTCCCCGCCCGCACATTCACCTGAATCGCCGGCAACAACAGCGTCGGCATGCCCAACCCGGCGTCGCGCCGGGTGCGCATGGCGACGAAGGTCGCCTCATCAATGCCATCGTGAATATGGATGTTGCTTTTGCGCTGCTCGCCGACCGTGCTCTGGCATTGCGGAGCGCGGCCGGTGGGCGGGTAATCGTGGCAGACGTAGAGGCGAACGCTGGCGGGGAAGGCCAACAGTTTGTGGATCGAGGCAAACATCTGATTGGCGTTGCCGCCGGGGAAGTCGCAACGCGCGGTGCCGACGTCCGGCATGAACAACGTATCGCCCACCAGAATCATATCGCCGTCGATCAAATAGGCCATGTCCGCCGGGGTATGGCCGGGCACATGCAGGGCTGTGGCCTTGAGATTGCCGATCCGGAATGACTCGTCTGGCGCGAACAGGTGATCGAACTGTGAACCATCGACGCTGAATTCCGGTTCAAGGTTGAATAGCGTCTTGAACACCCCCTGAACCGTGCTGATCGACTCACCAATCGCAATCTTGCCCCCCAATTCCCGACGCAGATACGGCGCGGCCGACAGGTGATCGGCATGGGCATGGGTTTCCAGCAGCCATTGCACCTGCAACTGATGTTCGCGCACGAAGGCGATGATTTTGTCGGCCTGGACGGTCGCGGTGCGCCCGGCGGCGGGGTCGTAATCCAGCACCGGGTCGACAATCGCGCAGTGCCCGCCATCGTGTTCGTAGATCACGTAGCTGTAGGTCTTTGATCCGGGGTCGAGGAAGGCTTCAATCAACGCAGACATGGGGACGAACCTGTGGAAAGGGGCGAGAGGACAATAACCGGTTGCAACACTTTATGTTTAAACATAATGTCCGCAGCTTAAGTGACGTCGAAGGCATCCTGCAAA
Source organism: Pseudomonas sp. GM102 (assembly GCF_000282555.1). Taxonomy (NCBI): domain Bacteria; kingdom Pseudomonadati; phylum Pseudomonadota; class Gammaproteobacteria; order Pseudomonadales; family Pseudomonadaceae; genus Pseudomonas; species Pseudomonas sp. GM102. The sequence goes on from NZ_AKJB01000008.1 coordinate 27,259, forward strand.
TGCAATCCAGTCTGACCGAATGTGAAGTCGCCCAGCTCCGGGCCTCGGCCTCCAAGGCTTGCGCGCTGCTCAAGGCTTTGGCCAATGAGGACCGCTTGCTGATTCTCTGCCAATTGACCCAGGGCGAGCGCAACGTCGGCGAACTGGAAAAAATGACCGGCGTACGCCAGCCCACCCTGTCCCAACAGCTGGGCATCCTGCGCGACGAGGGATTGGTCGCCACCCGTCGTGAAGGCAAGTACATATTCTATGGTTTAGCCAGTCACGAAGTGATTCAGGTGATGAAGACCCTGTCCGGCCTGTACTGCGGAGCGGTGTTGAAAAGCTGGGGCTGAACCGCTTTTCGTAGGAGCCAGGCTTGCCGGCGAAGGCGCTTTTAAGGACGCCTTCGCCGGCAAGCCTGGCTCCTACATGTCCGGCATCAGGACTGAACCCGGCGCCATGCGTGCAATAACAAGGAATGAATGATGAACGATCAACACTGGGGCCCATCCATCAGTGCCGACATCGTGGTAATAGGCGGCGGGACCGCCGGCATTGGTTTGGTTGCCAGCCTGCTGAAACGCGATCCGGGTTTAAACATCACCGTCATCGAACCCGCCAGCCAGCATTACTACCAACCGGCGTGGACGCTGGTGGGCGGTGGTGCTTACTCGGTGAAAAACACCGGGCGCCCGATGGCCTCGGTGATGCCGCGCCAAGCCACCTGGGTGCAGGCGTCCGTGACTGACATCGCCCCCGACAGCAAACAGCTGAGCCTCGACGATGGCCGCACCGTCAGTTACCAGAACCTCGTGGTCTGCCCCGGTTTGCGCCTGGCCTGGGAGAAAATCGAAGGCTTGCAGGACACCCTCGGCCAGAACGGCGTGACCTCCAATTACAGCTATCGGCACGCGGCCTACACCTGGGAACTGGTCCAGGGATTGCGCGGCGGTAAAGCGATCTTCACCCAGCCAGCGATGCCGATCAAATGCGCCGGTGCGCCGCAGAAAGCCTTGTACTTGTCCTGCGATCACTGGCGCAAAACCGGGGTTCTGAACAAATTCGACGTCGAGTTCAATCTGACTGGCGCTGCGTTGTTCGGCGTGGCGACATTCGTGCCGCCGCTCATGAAGTACATCGAAAAGTACAACGCCCGGCTGGCCTTCAATTCCAATCTGGTCAAGGTTGACGGGCCGTCGAAAACTGCGTGGTTCGAGGTCAAGGACGCTGCAGGTGTCGTGACCGTAGTAGAAAAAACCTTCGACCTGCTGCACGTCGTGCCGCCTCAGGTCTCGCCGGATTTCATCCGCCAGAGCCCGTTGGCCGACGCCGCTGGCTGGTGCGAAGTGAACCCGCACAGCCTGCAACACGTGCGCTATCCAGACGTGTTCGCCTTGGGCGATGTCTGTTCCACCAGCAACGCGAAAACTGCCGCCGCCGCGCGCAAGCAGATCGTAGTGGTGGCGCAAAACCTGCTGGCCCTGCGCAAGCAACAGCCGTTGCCACTCAAGTACGACGGCTACGGTTCCTGCCCGCTGACGGTGGAGAAGGGCAAGGTGATCCTCGCCGAGTTCGGTTACGCCGGTAAGTTGCTGCCGACCTTTCCCCTCGACCCGATTGTACCGCGCCGTTCAGCCTGGTTTCTCAAGGCGACCCTGCTGCCGTGGTTCTACTGGAATGGCCTGCTCAAGGGCCGTGAATGGCTGACCCATCTGTCCAAGGTTGACTGAGAGAACCCTATGTTGCTGGCCAGTTTTTTCGGTGTGGTCATGGGCCTGGTGCTGGGTTTGACCGGTGCCGGTGGCGGTATTCTCGCAGTACCGGCCCTGGTGCTGGGGTTGGGTTTGACCATGACCCAAGCGGCGCCCGTCGCCTTGTTCGCGGTGGGCAGTGCGGCGGCGATCGGTGCGATCGACGGTCTGCGCCATGGCCTGGTGCGCTATCGCGCGGCGTTGTTGATTGCACTGCTGGGCGCGGTGTTTTCGCCGGTAGGTATCTACTTCGCTCATCAGTTGCCGGAAAAGATCCTGATGGTCCTGTTCAGTCTGCTGATGGTCATGGTGGCCTGGCGGATGCTGCGCCGGGAAAAGCACGACGACGGCCCGAGCGACCACGGCCACGCCAACTGGGGCCAGAAGAACTGCATGCTCGATCAGCAGACCGGGCGTTTTTCCTGGACCGCCAAATGCACCGCCACCCTGGCGGCACTCGGCGCGGTGACCGGCGTTGTCTCTGGGCTGCTCGGGGTCGGCGGCGGCTTTCTGATTGTGCCGGCGTTCAAGCAACTGACCGATGTGCAGATGCGCGGCATCGTCGCCACGTCGTTGATGGTGATCAGCCTGATCTCGGTGATCGGCGTGATCGGCGCGTTTCATGCCGGGGTGCGGATCGATGGTTTGGGTGGGTCGTTCATTGTCGCCAGCATCGTCGGGATGATCCTCGGTCGAAAACTCTGCGCGCGGGTGCCGGCCCGAGGGCTGCAGATCGGCTTCGCCAGCGTCTGCGTGGTGATCGCTGTTTACATGCTGTTTAGAGCGCTCGCCTAGCGGACACCGGTTCCTGTGGACGCCAGTCGGGTCCACAGGCGTACGCCCTAAGTTCCGGGCCTGTCCGGCGGGCGGTCTTACACCGAATTTGCCGCGCGCTACCCGCCAATCCAAAGCACCTGACAACCGCCCCCAAGGCAGCGTATGACGCCGCCGGTCCGCTTTCGATAATCGCCTCCGACATCAAGTCCCCCGTTGCGGAGCGCGTCATGCACAACAAAAAGAACTTCAAGCATCGTTTCTTGCCGGCCTTCATCGCCAGCCTGTCGTCCCTTGGCCTGAGCTCAATGGCCGAAGCCGAGATCATGCTGTACGACAAGGACCAGACCACGTTCTCCACGGATGGCTACATCAACGCCTTCTACGTGAACAGCGACGTGGACCGGGCCGGCGAGCAGTACGACCGGCGCCAGGCGCGGGTGAAGATGGGATTTCTGCCCAACTACCTGGGCTTCAACATGGGCAAGCAGGTCGATGACCTCAAGCTCGGCGCCCGCGCCTCGTTCTGGGTGACCATCAACGACAGCGAAACCAACGGCACCGACACCGCCATCGACGTGCGGCAGTTCTACGGCACGGTGGCCAATCCAGAGTGGGGCGAGGTGCTGATCGGCAAGGACTTTGGCCTGTTTGCCCGCTCCAACATCCTGCTCGACGAATTGCTCGCCGGTTATGGTCAGGTCAGCGATACGTTGGGCCTGGTGGACGGCGGCGGGGTGTCGTTCGGCAACATCGGCAGCGGCTACCCGTACCCGTTCCCGACCTCGCAGATTACCTATCGAACCCCGGTGATGGACGGCTTGCGCGTGGCGGTCGGGATCATGGACCCGGTCGACACCAACGACAGCAGCGCGACGGGCAAGGCGTACCAAGAGAACCCGCGCACCGAGAGCGAGATCACCTATCAGTTCGACGTCGGCGGGGCGAAGATTTACAGCTGGCTCAACGGCAGCTACCAGACGTCGGACAACACCGACTCCAGCGTCGAGTCCGTCACCTCCAAAGGCGTCGGCTACGGCGTGCAGGCGAAGATGGGCGGGCTGTCGCTGACCGGCTCCGGTTTCCAGGCCAAGGGCATCAACCCGTTCTTCACCAACAACGCGGGCGAGCCGACCCTGCGCAATGTCGACAGCGACGGTTATCTGTTGCAGGGCTCCTACAAACTGGGCAAAAACCGCTTGGCATTGTCTTACGGCAAGACCGAGGACGACGGCAACGGCGTGGTCGGCAGCGGTGCCGATTACGAGACTCGCGGCATTGCGCTGTTCCATGACGTCAACGACAACCTGAAGCTGGTGGCCGAGTACAACCAGTTCGAAATCAACGGCCACGACACCACGGCCCAGAATGAAGACACCGATACGTTTGCGGTGGGGGCGGTGTTGACCTGGTAACGCAAATCCTTTGTAGGAGCGAGGCTTGCCCGCGAAAGCGGTGTGTCAGTCGACATTAATATTGAATGTGACGGCCTCTTCGCGGGCAAGCCTCGCTCCTACAGGGGAATGTGCTGTTTTGCAGATGCGGTCCGGCTCTCATCCCATCGAACCACCCACCCGCTACCCAAGTAGCATTCGCCGCCGCCCGCAGGCTTCGTACACTCGTGCCTCATACAGGCGCACCGGCGAGGGGCGAGGATGCAGCAGGTTCAGAACGACGGTGTGGTCAGTGGTATGTCCCAGGCCATCGATGCCCAGCAAGCGGCTCAGGATCTGGCGCGACAACTCTTGCATCCCCACTTGGGCTTCGTGCTGTTCTTCTGCTCCGCCGAGTACGACTTGCAGGCGCTGGGGCAGGCATTGCAACAGAGCTTCGGCGGCATTCGTCTGGTGGGCTGCACCAGTGCCGGGGAAATCACCCCCCAAGGTTATGGTCGCAGCTGCGTGACGGCGGTGGGCTTCGATCATCGGCACTTTTCCATCTCCACCGAACTGATCGATGAAATGGAGCATTTCAGCCTGATCGATGCCCAGCAAATGGTCGAGCGACTGGTCAGTGGCTGTCGCAGCAACACCTTGGCGCCGATCAAGGGCAACAGCTTTGCCCTGACCCTGCTCGATGGCTTGTCCAGCCGTGAAGAAATGGTTCTAGCCGCCCTGAGCGCGGCGTTGGGCGACATTCCGCATTTCGGCGGATCGGCCGGCGACGACAACTACCTGACCCATACCCACGTGTATTTCGGCGGCGAGTTTCACAGCGGCGCGGCGGTGGTGGTGCTGGTCAATACCTGGCTGGACTTCGAAGTCTTTACCACTCACCACATTCTGCCCAGGGCTGAGAAACTGGTGGTCACCGCTGCCGACAGCGCCTCGCGCCGGGTGTTCGAACTCAACGCTGAACCGGCTGCCGAGGAGTACGCCCGACACATCGGCGTCGCGGTGGCCGACCTCGATTATCGGATCTTTGCCGCGCACCCGTTGGCGGTGCGAATCAATGATCAGTATTACGTGCGGGCGATCCAGCAGGTTCATCCGGACCTGAGCCTGAGTTTCTACTGTGCGGTGGAAAACGGCATCGTCCTCACCGTCATGACCCCCGGCCCCATGCTGCCGAATCTGCAAAACCTGTTCGACGGTTTGCAGGAGCGTCTCGGGGACCTGTTGCTGACCATCGGCTGCGACTGTTTTCTCAGGCGTCTGGAACTGGAAGACGGCGGCAATCTCGAGCAGATCGGCACGTTTCTGCGGGACCAGCGGGTGATGGGTTTCAACACCTATGGAGAACAGTTCAATGGCATGCACATCAACCAGACCTTCACCGGGGTTGCCATTGCCCGAGGCCGCTCCCCTGGACAGCGCTGACCTGCAGGCGCAGATCGCCAGCCTGCGCCACGAAAACCACAAACTGCAGCGCATCAATGGCGCGCTGATCGAGCGCATCGAGTCCGGCATCACCCGGGGCAACGACCCGTATGCGGCGTTCCAGCATTCGGTGGTGCTGGCCGAGCAAGTGCGTGAGCGCACCGACGCCCTGAACCAGGCCATGGCCGAACTCAAGGCCGGCAATCATTTGCTCAGCGAGGCACGGCTGCGGGCCGAAACCGCCCATCAACACTTGATCGATGCCATCGAAAGCATTTCCGACGCCTTTGTGCTGTTCGATGCCGAGCAGCGGATCGTGCTGTTCAACAGCCGCTTCAAGGCGTTCTGGGGCAACAGCCGGGTACGGATCAATGCCGGCATGCGCCTGCGCGAGGTCAAGCGGTTGATGACCTCGACCGGACTGTTCAGCGAAGAACCCCGCGGGCATGCCGACGAAAACCTGCTCTATCGCCTGCACAACGGGCGCTGGCTGCAAGTCAGCGAACGGCCGACTCAGGAAGGCGGGCGGGTGATCCTGTTCACTGACATTACCGACGTCAAACTCAGCGAAACCCTTCGCCGTGAGCAGGCCGTAGCGCAGAAGTCGCACTTGTTGCAACGGGCGGTCGACAACCTGTCCCAAGGGGTGGCGATGGTCAATGCCGAGGGCATTCTGGAACTGTGGAACCGGCGCTTCCTGGAGCTCAGCGGCCTGGCCCCGGTGGCGGCTCATCGAACGTTCGCCGAAGTGATTGCCGACAGCGAATTGAACCTGCTGACCCCGGCCAGTCGCGATCAAAACGGGCGGCACGTGCAGGAATGCGAGCAGCGCCTCTACGATGGCCGGGTGCTGGAAATCCGCACCCATCCGTTGCCCACCGGCGGTTTCGTCAACACCTTTACCGACATCACCGAACGCTACCAGCACGCCGAAGCCCTCAGCGAAAGTGAGCGCTGGATTCGCCTGATCACCGACCATGTGCCGGCGCTGATCGCTTACTTGAATGCCGATCTGGTCTATGAATTCACCAACAAAGTCTACGAAGAATGGTACTGCTGGCCCCGGGGCGTGATGCTCGGGCAGAGCCTGCGCGAAGTCCACAGCGAGCAGCACTATCAGCGCCTGGAAGCCTACGTAGCCCGGGCCCTGGCCGGCGAGAGCGTGACGTTCGAGTTTGCCGAAACCAACATCAACAATCAGGAGCGCTACATGCTGCGCTCCTACGTGCCCAATCGCCTGGCCACCGGGGAAGTGGTGGGGATTTTCGTGTTGATCCGCGACATCACCGAGCGCCGCCGTACCGCCGAGGCGCTGCATCAGGCCTATCAGAACCTTGAGTTGCGGGTGCGCGAACGCACCACTGAACTGACCACCCTCAATGACCAATTGCTGCGCGAAATCGACGAGCGCCGCCGGGTGGAATCACGCTTGCGCGAGGCCAAACTCGAGGCCGAGCAGGCCAACCTGTCGAAGACCAAATTTCTCGCAGCGGTCAGCCACGATCTGCTGCAACCGCTGAATGCCGCGCGGTTGTTTACCAGTGCCTTGCTGGAGCGCCGGGAGCCGGTGGCCAACGAGACGCTGGTGCGCAACGTGAGCAACTCCCTGGAAGACGTGGAAAACCTGCTGGGCACGCTGGTGGACATTTCCAAACTCGATGCCGGGGTGATCAAGGCCGACATTGCGCCATTCGCCCTCAGCGAATTGCTGGAAAACCTCGCCGCCGAATACACCCAAGTGGCCCGCAGCGAAGGCCTCGAGCTGCATTTCATTCCGTGTTCGGCGCTGGTGCGCAGCGACATTCAGTTGCTCGCGCGGATCCTGCGTAATCTGCTGAGCAATGCCATTCGCTACACCTACAGCGGGCGTGTGGTGCTCGGCTGCCGGCGTCATCATCAGCGGCTGACCATCGAGGTCTGGGACAGCGGCATGGGCATTGCTGAAAACCGTCTGGAGGAGATTTTTCAGGAGTTCAAGCGCGGTGATGTGCAGCGTCCGGATCAGGATCGCGGCTTGGGGCTGGGCCTGGCGATCGTCGAGAAAATCGCCCGTATTCTCGGCCACCGTATTCACGTGCGTTCATGGCCGGGCAAAGGCTCGATGTTTTCCGTCGAAGTGCCGTTGAGTGCCACGGCGCCCAAGGCATTGCCGAACCTGTTGATGAGCGAACCGATGCTCGAGCGCCTGCGCGGTGCACGGGTGTGGGTGCTGGACAACGACGCGGCGATTTGCGCGGGGATGCGCACCTTGCTCGAAGGTTGGGGCTGCCGGGTGATCACGGCGCTGTCGGAGGATGACCTGGCGCGGCAAGTGGATAATTATCACGACGAAGCCGACCTGCTGATCGCCGACTATCACCTGGATGACGAGAAGAATGGTGTCGATGCCGTGGCCCGCATCAACGCCCGGCGCGCTTCAGCGATCCCGGCGATGATGATCACCGCCAACTACAGCAACGAACTCAAACAGCAGATCCGCGAACTGGGCCACACCCTGATGCACAAACCGGTGCGGCCGATGAAGCTCAAGACGGCGATGAGTCATTTGCTGGGCCCATCCAGATAACACCGTACCTGTGGCGAGGGAGCTTGCTCCCGCTGGGGGCGCGAAGCGCCCCCCAACAAACTCTCAAATACACCGAGTCGCCTGGATTTACGACTGCTTTGCAGCCGAGCGGGAGCAAGCTCCCTCGCCACAGGTCAGCTTTCAGACCGGGTTGAGGCAGTTAGCGCCGCAAATACGACCCGAAATCAATATCCCCGGCACTCAAAATCGCCTGTACCCGATTGTGCACATTGAGTTTGCGCAATATCGCCGAGACGTGGGCCTTGACCGTGGTTTCGGCGATTTCCAGGGTGTAGGCGATCTGTTTGTTCGATTCGCCCTTGGTCATGCGTTCAAGCACCAGCAGCTGCTTGCGGGTCAGCGCCTGGAGCAGTTCGGGTGGGAAGCTCGGGGTGTCATTCATCCGGCGATGAGTGCCGCTTTTTTGCGTGCGGATGATGTCCGGCGGCAGGTAGACGTTGCCATTGAGGATCTGCTGGATGGCGTCGGTCATCTGCACCCGAGGCGAGGACTTGGTGATAAACCCCACCGCGCCATAGGTGATGGCTTGCAGCACGATTTGTTTGTCCTGCTCGGCCGAGACGATCACCACCGGAATGGTCGGCGCCTCGTTGCGCAGGTTGATCAGGCCATTGAGGCCGTGCATGCCGGGCATGTTCAGGTCGAGCAGGATCAGGTCCAGGTCATCGTGTTCCTGGGTCAGGGCCAGGGCACTGTCGAGGTCGGCGGTTTCCATGACCTCGCTGCCGGGGAAACCGTCGCTGATGACGTTATGAATGGCTTCGCGAAACAGCGGGTGATCGTCGGCAATCAGAATTTTGTACATGGCCTTTCACCTCATTATTTTTGATCCGGGTGTGGCTACAACACGCAAGCGCTCACGTCAGGGAAAGGGCTCGGGCCGGGCCGGCGTCACGGGCAGGTTCGCCGCTTGCCAGGCATCCAGTCCGTCGCGGTACCAATACAGTGTTTTATAGCCTATGGACGCGGCGCGTTTTACCGCGTTCCAGCTCAACCAGCAATCGGAGCGGCAGTAAAAGACCAACGGTCGAGTCAGGTCGCCCGCCGTCAATTGCTGCAGGTTGTGCGCGAAATAATCCTGCCACGGGGGCGTCAGGTCACCGTCACCGGTATTGGCCAGCCAATGGCTGCCAGGCAGGTTTTCATGGGGCTCATCTTCGATGAAACGGCCTTGCAGCCATTGCCGGCGGTAGACATCGATCAGCAGCGGCTGCGGCGTCTGCTTGAGCAGGTTTTGCAGGGCCGGCGTGTCGATGATACTCGCGCCCTGGAGTTGAGTCGGGGTCGGGCTGCGGTACAGACCGATGCGATAACCCTCGGCGGAAAACAGCGCTGATTCAGCCTGCGCCGCGCCCAGCAACAGGCTCAGCGACAGCGCGGCGAGAGAAGGGCACAGCAGAACACGTCGTGCACGCGGCATGGGGTTCAGTCCTTATAGTTATGAACCCATTACATGCCAGTAGCGGTGCGTTGTGAATGCGACGATAGACAGGTAAACCAGTACTAAAGTAGTAATTTTGTGCTGGATTGCCGGATATTGATCGTTCCCACGCTCCG